>NZ_CAJXPA010000033.1 GCF_913058035.1 uncultured Paraglaciecola sp.
TTCTTGGCTTTTCTCATCGTTTAAGCAATTCGGTACCAGATCCAACGAACTATGGTGTCACATGGCTACTATCACGCCAGGCCCTCCCCCAACGGAAATAATGAAAACGTCGGACCGCAGTCGTCCATCACTTTTCTAGGTCATTTTCAAATGTCGCCGTCTCTCCTCACTCCTCACTGACTGTTCGCCGTTGTTATTGTTCTCGGTATGCCATTTCCGTAAGAAGGCAAAACGATCGACACTAATAAGATGCCGACGACAAGAGTGTTCGCAGTGCTCCTCGCCTCACTATTCCTAAGAGTCGTCCACACAAAGTCGGCACCCTCTGGAGAATGCCTGCCATCCGCCAAGGACCACTCCCACTTTCACTGCTTCGCCATCCACGCAAATCATATACACCAACAAGAGCAACAACAAGTTAAAGCTGACAACAAACAAGCTAGAATTACTGCTGCAGTGGCCAAGGCTAGAGCGAAACGTGATGCACAAAAAATCACAAACAATCAAAGTACGTCTGATAAAACAGCACCAGCACAAAAGCTGAACAACACCGAAACTGATAATCCAGTGGATCTAGTAAATATAGAAGAACAACAAGTGGAAATAAAAAAACGCAAAATTGCTGTTGCTGTGGCAAAAGCCAATGCCAAAAAAGCGGCTGAAAAAGCGGCTGAAAAAAATGATCCGCTTTTATGAGATTTAGGTTAGCGAGTTCACCGCACCAGCATATTCGTCGTGATACCGGACAAGTAATGCGCTTGGTCATTTATGCCATGATACCCGGCATATTATTACAGACTTGGTTTTTTGGTTGGGGCACTATCATTCAGATTGTGCTTGCAGTTATCACCGCAATTGTTACTGAAGCGTCTATTTTAGAACTTCGGAAACGTGATTTTGAGCGAGCATTAAAAGATTATAGTGCTGTTTTGGCAGCCATATTATTGGCAGTTAGTATTCCACCCTTTGCTCCTTGGTGGGTAATTGTTATTGGTACATTTTTCGCTATTGGTATCGTTAAACAATTGTACGGCGGTCTAGGTTTTAATGTATTTAATCCGGCCATGGCGGCTTATGTTATGTTACTAGTGTCTTTTCCTGTGCAAATGACCCAATGGATCCCACCGGTCAATCTGGCTCAATATAATCATAATTTTATGGATGCTTTATACGCAATATTCACTGATTTTAGTGTTGAGGGTTTTAGTCTTGCTCAACTCAGAACAGGTATTGATGGCGTGACAATGGCCACACCTCTAGACACAGTCAAAACTGGACTTGCACAAGGACTTACCTATTCAGAAACAATAGAATTCCCGATTTTTGATAGTGTCATTTCTGGGTTAGGAGTGGCATCAAGTTGGATAAGCTTTGGTTATCTGCTTGGGGGGCTATATCTGCTCAAACAAAAAGTTATTAATTGGCATATACCCGTTAGTATGATTGCCGGGTTGCTCGTCTGTGCATTGATAATGTCGTTAGTAGATGGTGATTTATATCCTTCCAGCCTTTTCCATCTTTTTAACGGGAGCATTATTATAGGTGCATTTTTTATTGCCACCGATCCTGTATCTGGTTCAACTACAAATAAAGGTAGAATAATTTTTGGTGCAACTATTGGTATGTGGGTATATCTCATAAGAGAATGGGGAGGCTACCCTGACGCAGTGGCCTTTGCAGTGCTGATCATGAACATGGCTGTTCCCTTGATCGATTATTATACTCGCCCACGCACATATGGTCATTCCTCAAACAAACAAAAACCTAAAAACAGGGCCCAGCCATGACAAAAAAGGTGCTAAATACAATGGGCAAAAATGGCTTAGCATTGGCAGTTTTTGCCGTTATCACAACGGGACTGATTTCACTCACCTACTTTGGCACTAGAGATCAAATTGCTTTGCAACAACAGCAAAAACTGCTGTCCATACTCAACGCAGTTATCGATGAAGGCAGTTATGACAATTCAATCCAGCTAGATTGTGCGTTAGTGACTTCAGTTGAAATGTTGGGCTCTGATCAACCACAACATATTTATCGAGCCACCAAACAAGGGAGGCCGGTTGCAGCGGCTATAGAAACGACTGCCCCAGATGGTTACAGCGGAAAAATCCAATTAGTCGTCGGTGTAACCAGTTCAAAATTAGATTCGGCCAAGGTAACGGGTGTGAGAATTCTCGATCACAAAGAGACTCCGGGCTTGGGTGATAAAATTGATCTACGTATTAACGATTGGGTTTTGGACTTCGACAATCAAGTTTACACTGCTGAAATGGCCTCAAATTGGGCAGTTAAAAAAGATGGCGGACAGTTTGACCAGTTTACTGGTGCCACTATTACACCAAGAGCAGTAGTCAATGCGGTAAGAGCAAGTGTGGAATATTATTTAGCTAATAAAACGACTATTTTTAGCGCTGCCAACGGCTGTGCTTTAAACAACACCGTAAATAATGTTGAAAACACCGTGGCGATCAATATGAGTGTCGATAATAAGAGTAAATAATGAGCGAATTTAAAGAGTTAAGTTGGCAGGGGCTGTGGAAAAATAACCCTGCATTGGTGCAATTACTGGGTTTATGCCCTCTACTTGCAGTAACAGCGACTGTTACTAATGGATTGGGTTTAGGTCTGGCCACCACCCTAGTATTGATTGGTTCAAATACCACAGTGTCGATAATCCGTAATTGGGTGCCTAGCGAAATTCGGATCCCAATTTTTGTGATGATTATCGCTTCTTTTGTGACTATAGTGCAGCTTTTAATGAATGCTTACACATTTAAACTGTATCAAGCCCTAGGCATTTTTATTCCACTGATAGTCACTAATTGTGCAATTATCGGGCGTGCTGAAGCATATGCATCTAAAAACACAGTTGGCAAATCAGCTTTTGACGGTTTAATGATGGGACTGGGATTTACTTTAGTATTGGTATTATTAGGTGCAATGCGTGAATTATTAGGCTACGGCACTTTGTTTGATGGTGCCAACTTATTATTAGGCGACTGGGCTTCTATATTAAAAATAACCGTATTTGAAACAGACAGCCCATTTTTATTGGCGATTTTACCACCCGGTGCTTTTTTGTGTATGGGTCTGTTAATTGCCCTTAAAAATGTATTGGATAGTCATATGGAACGTTTGTTTGCCGCTAAATCTGAAACGAAGGTCGTGCAACGGGCGCGTGTCACGACAGAGGGCTGAGAGAGCCATAAACAATTAGATTTTAGATTTTAGATTTTAGATTTTAGATTTTTTAGAGTATAAATCGATGTTAAATGAATAAACAAAAACGTTTAGAAATGTTGACTCGCTGGCGCGATGCCAACCCTCACCCCGAAACAGAGCTTAATTTTGCCAGTCCTTTTGAGTTGTTGATCGCGGTGATTTTATCTGCGCAAGCGACAGATGTGAGCGTTAACAAAGCAACAGATAAACTATATCCAATTGCTAACACCCCAGAAACTATCTATTCCCTGGGTGTCGACGGATTAAAAACCTATATCAAAACTATCGGTTTATTTAATGCCAAAGCGCAGAACGTGATTAAAACCTGTGGCATGTTAATCAACCAACATGAGTCAGTTGTACCCCAAAATAGAGAGGCATTAGAAGCGTTGCCAGGCGTGGGGCGGAAAACAGCTAATGTGGTATTAAATACAGCTTTTGGCTGGCCTACCATAGCCGTAGACACCCATATTTTTAGAGTCTCAAACAGAACTAAATTAGCTATGGGCAAAAACGTTGATTGTGTAGAGCAAAAATTGTTAAAGGTGATACCTGCCGAGTTTAAGGTAGATGTGCATCATTGGTTAATTTTGCATGGCAGATATACATGCATCGCACGTAAGCCAAGATGCGGTTCTTGTATCATCGAAGACTTGTGCGAGTTCAAAGATAAAATAGAATAAAAACATTCTAAGTAGTTGTCTAACACCACTGTGATATGCCGGGCTCTATAGTTCTCTTTGTCAGTAAGAAGTGAGTTGCAGACGTACGATTAAGGTCTGCCAGCCGTTTCAACAACTGCAAAAGGATACGTACGCGTTTAAAAATTGTAATTGAAGCTATCTACAATATCTAACCCTCGCCATTGGTTTGTAAATGCCAAAATATTATCGGAAGCATTTATTTCCTTATGCGCAATGACCTAAGAACCTCGCATAAAACTCCACTTATGGATTTCCCCTCAACAGTTCTAAAAACTATAACGAATAGTCACCGGGTGATGATCTCCTTCACTGACTCGAATCAATACCTTTGCACCGTCATTGATAATAATGTCAGCCACCATTGTATTTCCTCCAGATGGGATGAATGATGCCTCACTTTTCTTTTTGTTTGCTAATACCACAACATTAGCGACAAGCTCAGTGCTTGGGTATGCTTCACCGTGATCACGTACATAAAGACTGACTGACTTTTCCTCTCTGACCAGCTCAAATACCATGTCATGCGACTCTTTGACCACGCCGCCATGCATCGGCTCTAAGCTTCCATGTGCCGATGCATTTGATACCAACACTGCTGAAGTTATTAGTGCTATCGTTACTAAGTTTATTATTGCTTTCATATTTACACTCCATTTTGACGAACTTCAATAAGGCGTCGCCAGAATAAACCTATTTACATTAATTCGTCTGACTTACGTTTTTGCCAAAGCATGGTTGCCTTGCCGCCAAACTCCCGATACAGCAAAGGCGTCAGCAAGGTGTCTAATAAAGTTGAAGTTAATAGTCCTGAGAAGATAACTACCGCAACAGGATGCAGGATCTCTTTACCAGGCGCATCCGCAGCCATTAATAATGGTATAAGTGCAAATGCAGTCACCATGGATGTCATCATCACAGGAGCCAATCTTTCTTGCGCCCCTCTAACAATTAACTGGGTGTTAAATTGTTCTCCTTCAAATTTTATTAGGTTGAGATAGTGACTCAGTTTTAATATACCGTTGCGTGAAGCAATGCCGGTAAGTGTGATAAAGCCAACAACAGATGCAACCGAAAGTGGAGTATTCGTTAACCACATTGCTGCAACCGCGCCTAATAGCGCCATGGGTAAACTGCTCATGATAATACTGGCAAATACGAAAGATTTATACCGTATGTACAACACTAAGAATATGAGTGCAAACGAGATGCTTGATAATAACACTAACAAACGCATGGCTTGCTCTTGCGCTAAGAATTGCCCTTCAATACTGATAAAACTATCTGCGCCTAATTCAACTTCATTCACTTGTTCGCGCACTGCTGACAGCAGTTCCTTTACATCCACTCCCGTGCTGTTTGCATAGACTACAAGCCTGCGTCGGCCGTTTTCTCTTAGGATTTGGTTTGGCCCATCGCTTAATCTGATGTCAGCAATGTTTGCGATGGGAATAGCACCTGCTGGAGTGTCTATCAGTGCTGCGCCTAGTGCCTGAGGGCTTCTCGCTTTTTCATCTAAACGCATCACTAATGCATAGCGCTTTACACCATCGATAATGTCCACAACGTGTTCGCCATCGGTTAACAACGCTAAGCGCTCTATTGCCTTACCCGGACTCAAACCATATTGTAAAAGCTTATCTGGTCTTAATCTGACCGACACTTGTGGAATCAGCACTTGTTTTTCCACATTGATATCAACCAGCCCAGGTATGGTTTCTAATTTCTGCCTGATTTTTTCGGCATTGATGCGAAGCTCGTCTAAATTGTCGCCAAACACTTTTATTGCCAACTGTGCTCGCACACCAGATAGAAGATGGTCTAGTCGATGAGAAATAGGTTGTCCAATTGCAATTTGCGCTGGTAACACGCTTAGTTTTCCTCGGATTTCAGTCAAGACGTCTTCCCTAGAGCGCTCCGATTCAACTAAATCAACATCAATTTCAGAAGAGTGTACACCTTCTGCATGCTCATCGAGTTTTGCTCTGCCGGTGCGGCGTCCAACCGCGGTGACCTCATCAACCGATAGCAACAAAGACTCAGCTAAATGCCCCATTCTGTTAGATTCAGATAGTGAGGTACTTGGCTGAAAAATCACCCCCAATACCAAAGAGCCTTCATTAAAGGCCGGTAAAAATGCACGAGGAAAGAAGGCAACGGATGAGGCACTAATAAGGGCTGTCAGACCGCTTACTAATAATATTGAGCGACGCTTGGGCAATGCCCATAACAGCCATAAACTCTGCCATTTTTTTAGTAAAGTGACTAAAAAGCTATCGCCTTTATGCAGTTGCTTCATCTGGGGTAATAAAAAATAGCAAAGCACCGGCGTCACAGTCATCGAAACGAGTAAAGACGCTAATACGGCAATAATATAAGCGCCACCTAATGGCGCAAACAAACGACCTTCGATACCTGGCAGTGCAAATAATGGGATAAATACAAGCACCACAATTGCTGTCGCATAAACAATTCCTGAGCGCACTTCAACGCTTGCTCGCCATATTACGTCAAAAATAGGACTGGGCTTGTCTTGCTTGCTATTTTGTTTTAAACGCCGAAGTATGTTTTCTACATCGACTACAGAATCATCAACCAATTCCCCGATGGCAATAGCTAAACCGCCCAAGGTCATGACGTTAATGGTCTGCCCCATCCACTTGAAAATGAGCACCGTTAAGGCAAGCGATAAAGGAATAGCAAGTAAAGAGATAGCAGTGGTGCGTGTTGATAACAAAAACGCAAACAGCACAATCACCACTAGAATAGACCCATCTATTAGCGCTTCGGTGACATTATCAACCGATGCTTTAATAAAGTCAGCTTGACGAAACAACACTTGCGGCGCAGAAACGCCGTCAGGCAAGCTTGTAGTAAGCTCACTTAACGCTAGTTCTATTTCACGGGTCAACTTTACCGTGTCCGCACCTGGTTGTTTTTGTACATTAATGATGACCGCTGGTTTACCGTTATAACCGCCGTCACCGCGCTTTACAGCAGCGGCGTAACGAACGTTTGCAACTTGGTCTAAACGTACTGAAGTGTTTTCCTGCCAGGCAACGGCTAACTGGCGCAAGTCATCCAGTTTGAGCGTTCTTCCTTCGTGGCGTATCAAAAACTCACGATTATTGACATCGATAAAGCCGCCACCTTTATTTGATGCGAAGCTTTCAATAGCATCGCGCATCTGCTCGACACTGATCCCCAAATTACGCATTACATCGAGCTTAGGCTCTACTCTAATTTGTCTAACATCGCCACCAATAGGGATGACTTGAGATATTCCAGGAATAGAAAGTAGCCGTGGACGCAGAACGAAATCGGCATACTCACGAGCGAGCATCGGTTCAACATCCGTATTCGTGTTTATAGGTAGATCAATGGCTAGATCAATAGGCAAGGCAATGAGCATAATCTCGCCCATAATCGATGACACCGGCCCCATGACTGGCGTGATATCACTGGGCAATTGCGATGTAACTTGATCGAGACGTTCTGACACTAACTGGCGGTTACGATACACATCCGTATCCCAATCAAACTCTACATATACAATAGATAAACCAATCCCAGAAGTTGAACGCACACGTGTAACACCAGTTACACCATTGAGCATATTCTCAAGTGGAAATGAGACTAACTGCTCAACTTCTTGTGGCGCCATCCCGCCTGCTTCAGTCAAGACGGTGACCACTGGCTTATTTAGGTCAGGAAACACATCAATGGGTAACGCTTTGCCTTGCCAAAACCCATAAACAAGGGTCATAAGTGCGAGTGTCAACACTAACAGTCGATTGCGCAGACTTGCATGGACTAATAAATTAAACATGCAAGCTCCTAGCGTACTTGGTTAAGTAAAGACGTTCCGGCGATAACGACTCGATTATCTGCACCTAAGCCTTGTGTAATTAACACTTTGTTTGGGGAAACCTCACGATACTGCACAATTTGCGGTAAAAAACGCTCGGCAGACACTTTTATCCACACTATGGGCAAGTTAGCACTATTAGTCACAATGGCGGCGCTTGGCAATAAAATACCTTCTAAGATGTTTTCAAGCTCAGCGAACACTGTGACCGGTTGGTCAATTAATAACAAAGATGCAGAGTCAGTGCGGATTTCTAACGCAAAGTGCACGGACACCATACCTGCATTGAGTTGCGGCGCATAACCTTGATACTGCAAAGCAAGCTCAGGAAACTCTTTGATCTTAGCGGTAGTGAGTTGTGCCAAAATAGATGAATCATTGGTGAGCGCTTCAATCTGGCGTAAACTTGATGCCACTATTTCAAACAAGGTCGTACCAGCCTCAACCCAGCGACCTCGTCTAGCTTGGTGGTTAATTAACACACCTGATATCGGCGCAATAAGTGGCTCAGGCTTCTCTAAACCTTGTTGTAAAACCTCTTCTTGTTCAACGAGAATTTTTAGGCTCGTTTCAAGTTGTTCTAAGGCTTGTTTTGATGCCAACTCACCCAGGTCACGCAAACGCTTAACATCCCGCTTAGTCTGCATAATCTGACTTCTTACTGCCAATAATTGACTTGTTTGGCTGGCTAACTCAAAGGCGGTATCTTGGTATCTAACATAGCCAAGTATTTGACCCGCTGACACCTTTTCGCCAGTGGCAAGAACGCCTGAATCTGGTGCCTCAAAACGACCATCACTGCTCGGTTGAACGAGGGCTTGACCTTCAGGATGAGCACGGACAACACCAGCTAAAGTGACACTGCCTTTCACAATTTGTTTAGTCACAAATTGAGTTCTAATTCCCAAGAGTGCTTGATGCTGCATCGGGATGAGCACAGTGCCATCAGCCTGCCTGCCCAAACTATCAGCTGAGTTAGTATCGGTGTCGCTAAGGTGCTCACCATTCGGGCCATGGGCACCAGGAGACGCAATGGCATACCAAGCTAAAAAAAACATAATTATAATTAGGAGTGTTCTCACGATTTCATTCCTTTGTTTTTCCGTCCAAAGAAAAAGCCAAACGCAAAAACGACAATCGATAAGCCAAGCGCCCACCAAGGGAAAAGATGATGCTCTTCCCCCTGCTCATGCGATTCATTATGAGAATGCTCGGCATTATCTAACTGTGCATTCGCTTCGGGCATTATAAATTTGCCCACCAATAAATCACCGTTATCTTGTGTGATAATGGTCGCAACCACTTCATGCTCGCCACTAACATTAAGCGCACTGATAAAGTTAACGTCGTTGACGATATAGCGGTTTTGAGCCTCATCAAAACTAGCGCTGGCAGTCAAAGAACCGATTTCTAAATCTATGCTGGCAGATTGAGTAGGTGTATTGGTTTCAAAATCATGCAAATAGATAATCAGTTCGTTGCTAAACACCTCACCTAGTACTTCAAACGATTCAGTGTACATTTCAAACTTCGGTCTTTGGGTGGGTTGATTGCTTTGCTCCATATCAAGATGCTCGCCGTTAGGGCCATGAGCACCGGGTGAAGACTGAGCTGATAAAGAAAGCAATAATAAGGTTAATGCCAAAAGAGATAAAAAGGGCACTCTAGCGAAAAACACGCGAGAGGCAAAACTACGATATACCATGAGATTTCAATCCAAAATATTTAAACACAACAAAATAGCCTACGAGAAGAAGACACTTGCTAAAATTTATGTCTTATATTTTTGGGGGAGGTGTGCTGTGTTTAATAAAAGGGGGAGCCCACCAAGCAACGAGATTGTCTACATTTGCTTCGGGCAGTCTCTTTGGAATGGCTGCATGTACGAAAATTAAAACGCCTACAACACCGCCTTCATGAAAGGTTTCACTATGCTCTAGCGCTTGTTTTGAGTAACTAATTTCAAATTTTTCAACGTCTATGTCGTCGTGCTCATGCGGCTGTCCAATATCATGAAAGTAGTCATGGACTGTGGTGTTACCATCATGATGCGTATCATGCACACTTAATGCCGCAACCAAGGGAGATTGCGCAGCGATACAGATTAACAAAATGATAGAAACAAGATTCTTTTGCATTATTTGGCTTTTGAAATAACAAGTGAAAGTAAGATATCAAATTCTATTGGTTTCAACAATTTTTTATACCAGCCATTGCTTTGTCACTCTGATATCTGGGTATCGAGTTAGATAACTCGCTGAAGGGTACTGACTAATAAAGATGTGTGAACCTTCCACAAAATTCTGCGTTCTTTTATGTGTGTCCGCTTTCTAGTATGAGTGGGATGATAAGAATCGAAATCACTGGTTGTGTATTTTTCTCTAAAGTGACTAACTTGGAGAAGATATTAAAACAGCTTTCTACTACTAAACATCGTTCAACGAGCAGCTTGCCATCAGACACTTTTAGCACTAACCTATCTTCAAAATTGTTGGCTGGTTTTTATCATCGACATACTAACGTATTTGGCTGGCCAGCCGCAGACACCCATATTTTAGAGTATTAAGCATAACTAAATTAGCTATGGGCAAAAATTTTGATTTAATTGAGCAAAATTGTGAAAGGTAGAACCTGCCGAATTTAAGGTAAATGTGCATCATTGGTTAATTTTACATGGCAGATACACTTGTATTACCCCAGAACTCCACAGCTGTTGATGTTTAATTGAAGATTTATGTGAATTTAAAATAATACTGACAACTAGGAAATAACAATGGAAGGTACAAAACGAGCCAATATTAAGATAGGTACACAAGTGTCTATCGTGCTCAAACAAGATCAAAGAACCGGTGATTTAACCGAAGGGATTGTCGAAAAAATTCTCACCAACTCGCCTAATCATCCCCATGGAATTAAAGTACAATTAGACAGCGGTGAGGTAGGCAGAGTTAAGCACATTCGCTAGTCAATACTGCTGCTCTAACAACTCCAACAAAACTCAGTTGTGCTGAAAGTGCCATTATTGTTTTCATCCCATGCTCGTCGCCCATCACTGTAAAAGGCAACGTTTCCATTACCGGCTTGGGAAGTACCTGTTACAGGTCGAGCCTCGATAATATAAGCACCACCATTTGCCTCATTAATATACAAATCATACTTGCGATTGTCGTAGAGCTCTGCCGATGGCGAATGTTGATGGAAAATAGCAGGTTTTCCCGTATCAGCTGCAGAAACTGCAGCTGCCTTGTAACTAAAACTTGCGGCTTTATGTCGCTCCATAGCAGCCGCAAGGCTCATCAAGTCAGCTTGGGCCGCACCTCTATTAGTGCTAACAACAAACCCTTGATAACTGGGGTATGCAATGCTGGTAATAATGCCAATAATAGCCACCACTATCATCAATTCAATTAATGAAAACCCTTTTTGCTTTTTGCTTTGCTTTTTACTCAGTGTGCCTAACGTTATTTTCATTGTCTCTCTGTCTCTGTTTTCCAACTGCTTTTTTGGACTCGCTCAAAATAGCTGTGAATGTTTTCGGCTAGACACTCAAAGTCTGAACCACAGGCAACCTTGTTACCGTCTTCATCTACCTGAATAACGGTCGAAGCACATTCAGTTCCCAAACAAATGACAGGCTTAACAATATCTTCAATCAAAATTTTAGTGTCTGGAGCTATACCCGTCTGTTTTAATTGCGCGTAACGGTCTTCATGTAACTGTGTGTCATCATTGTTCAAATCTACCACCGAGTTACCATTGATAAGTTCAACCAAATACGCACGGCTGTTACCTGTGGGCGGTGCGCACTCGCTCTCACTAGCTGTGGCTGGCAAGTAGGTAGTAAATATCACCTGATAGTCTAGGATCAATGGTGAGGCCAGTACCTTTTCCCCTCCTATTTTAAGGCTTATATACCAGCCATTAGACTCTGAGAATTGTTCAAATGCTAACTCTTTAGCCACGGTATCAGAAGATGTCAATAAATGTTCAGTAGCATCATACAAATTATTTAAACCTAAGGGGGTACTAGGTAAACCATAATCTCCGTTTTCATCAAGAGTAAAAACGCCTTCATCCTTGATCATGTAAAAATGATCATTAATAGTAGTATTTAATGGATGTGCACGAAAACCAGAACCTAATACAACGGCATAATAATGATCTGTGCCTAAACTTATTTCAGAAATATCGGGACCATAATAAAAGCGCCTGTTATCTGCCTCGATATCGCCGCCAAAATTAGCGAGTAAACCACCGGTGACTAAACCTGCGACTGACTCTTCATTGTGAATATCCAGTCTAAACAATTGACCTCCCATATCTGCAACATACATATGGTCGGCGAATCCATCATTGTCGCGATCAATAACAGAAACTCTGGCAGGAATACTGTATCCCATGTCTGGTAAATTTAGATCAGCATCAGCATTACTGGCCGACCAAATAAGCTCGCCGCTATCAGCATCGACAATAAACACTGAATTACCTACAGCGTCTGTACTTCTGATTAATTTACTGTCTTGATCTTCATCATAACCGCCGCCAAATATTAAAACATTTCGACTCGTAGCCCCTACTTTAATTTTTGTCACGGTGGGCTTTGACCACGTTTGTCCCAAGTTTACAAAATCCCCCACTCCACCTTCTATTTTAAACATTAATTTTGGGTTGGTTTTGCTGGTAATATCAAAAGCATAATAATTATTACCACCACGGCGCATGCCAACGTAGAGGTAGATATTACTACCTGCTGTTCTGAGCACCATATCTCCATCTAGACCGTAAATATGTGAAAACGTCGAAGAATCAAGATATAAATCATACAAGTTATCCATTAAGTCCTTTGGCATAATCGCAAAATTTTCTTCGCCTGTGGTTGGATCGAACGAGTGTAAAAAACCATGATTGGTAGCCACAAAGACGGCACTGTCTGTAAGGGAATAATTAACGATGACAGGTTGAGAATGAATGGGATCACCCATTGCTTGTCTGGCATCAGTTGAACTGCCATCGGCATCGTCATCTTTCACATCCACTCCGCGCGCCCATTTTAATAACGTCTCACGAGTGGCAACTGGATCTGCTAAGGCACCAACTGCTAAATCTGTAATGGTTAAACTCGCGTTGTCTTCATGCAACAAGTTGTCAGTTTTAATAATTGTACCCGCACCATCAAAAGCGTATGCCATACGAGGCAAACCCATTTTTCCAGCCGTTCCACCTTCTCGCACGTCATTTCCATCAGCCAATAATGACCAATAGCTGTGAGCACTATCGTTAAAAAAGCCAGTTACACTGTCAACAGCACTCAAGCCATTTTTATCAAGAATGTCCGAACCGTCTAACCTATACCTCTTAACATTTCCAGGCCAGATAGTGCCTTCGGCAGGCTTAAATAATGCAAAATACAACTCGTCGTTATGAGTTAATCGGTTAAGTTGATTGACAGCCACACCTGGTGAAACAAAAGTAGCATTAACATCTTTTACCGTTTTCAATATGGATTGAAAAACACCTACTAACTCATCAGTATTATCTGCAGTATAAAAATCACCGTTACCACTAACTGCTATGTCATTAAGAAAGGCGTTTGCAGTTGAACCCGCTGCAAAACCAATAGTGTGTGTGAAAACTCGCGTATCAATCTTAGAGTTATCACCATCACCTATGTTTTTGGTTAAATCTATTCCGCATTGTTCACCACCAGAACCAGTGCATGACTTTCCAAGCAATGTTTCAATTTCAGTCACACTGTGATTGTTATTAGCCACACCATCTGATAGAAGTACTATATGGTTATTGGTCTGACAGACTTTATCAGTCACTGGGCTAATGTAAGTGGCTCCTTGTGGAATGTATTCATTCATACAGTATGAGCTACTCAGATTTTCTACCGAACAGCCTGCAGGTAAAACGGAGTCAGTTCCAAGGTATGACAACCTATGGCTCACTCTGGTGTTGCGTCGTACTGTACTTGATACGGATGGTTGACCACGGGTTTTCCCATAATTAACAGAAAGTCCTCCATAATAACTGGCAGCCTCATACAGCGTATCGACTATTGGCGTCATTCCACTTGCACTCAATGCATCGACTTGACTGACAAGCAGTTCTCTCACGGTTGATGTACTGCCAGGCGTAGCATTACCTTGATACTCTACCACTAAACTAACTGTACCTGAGGGTTTTCCATTGTAAGTGTAGGCACCCCGAACACCCACAAAATCTGAAAATACAAACATCATGTCGTTGCCGGACGTCCAACCTGCGCGGCCAACAATCTGTTCTACTATGCTAGTCACTGGAGGGCTTTGATAAGTGTAATTTCTATACCACCGTGGAATACCAGACCACGCAACAGCTGTCGTTTTTGGCTTATCCCTCAATAGATACCTCGTGTAGCGTCTAAAATTGCTTGGGTCATCTTGGTCGACTCCTGCAATATTAAAACTAGCGAATGAGTTTTGACTACTTTGGTAAGCAGTAAACTCCAAATAAGCATCTATAATACTCGCGCCTTGGGGTAAGGCTATGTTTTGGAATCTGACAGCGATATGCTTGTTTGAACTGTTCCTAAACGTCAGTTCTGTTCCTGTTGATTGATACCCGTCACTGCGCTCTTCAGCATTATTGCGTTGTGAGCTAACCTGATAGCTTAACCTACCCTTCACACAACCTGTAGCTGTAGTGTCGTCATACACAACTACTAGCTGAGGACCTAATCCTTCTCCATCCTCAAATGCGGGTGAGACACGCTCACTACTGGTGCTGATACCTTGACCATCAACAATGATGTTTAAAGAATTACCTCCGCACCAATCAGATTGATCGACAATTTCTTGCACAATGCTACTTAGATCAGGAGACACTGTCGTTTCATTCGACACTGGCCAGTCATTATCAGTGTCCCAAAGTACTGAATTAGATGTTTTAATTCGAGCAGATATATTATTACTGGTTTCACTGAATGTGATTGAGTTGCCAATTAGCTCACCACTAAAGTTTAATTGCGTAGCACCGCTATTAAAGCCACTTGAACTGAAGCGAATATACGCATTAGTAATCACCGCTCCACGAGGAATATTAAGGTCTTGATAACGAAGTCCTAGGGTAACGGCATTGGTACTTTGAGATAATTTCAGTGTAATACTAGAATTGTTGACAGATGAAGCTATTTCGTAGGCATCATCTGTTGCCTGTGAAACTGAAGTGATAATCTCTGGAGAAACGGAGTCATCAATCGGCCTAATAGGGTATAAAACTGGACCACCAAAATCTGAAAAGCGCATTAAACCCGCGTTGATATTAGTGACGGAATTAAGTGTTTCTTTTAGCGCATTTTGTACCCGTAACATTCTTGACTCATCGCCATCATCCTTGCTTCCCATACTGCCTGAGGTATCCATAATAAAAAGCACATTGGGATTGTAGGTCACCTCACTGCCCGCGGTTCCTAAGTATATTTCCAAGTCGTCTGCACTGCTCACAAGACTGCAAAGCGTCAGGCTAGTCGCCAACCATGGTACGATAAATTTGTTGATACATTTCATGAAAGACACCATTTATTGGGTTGCAGGTGCAAAAACTGAAGCATTAACAGAATTAGCCACTACGTAATTACTACCATCTAATTGCCCGCACCCTCTTACAATGAAGACATGGCAACTAATATTACTACCACCGATAACATTGCTTGAGCCAACACAAGGTTGTTCCCCAACAAAAGCGGCTCGAGACCAACTCTTCACCACTGGTTTATCGGTATAATTGCCCGCACTAGTATGTTGGGTTCCAGCACTTAAACCAGAACTGGTGAGCACTCTATTAGTCCAAGTAACATTCTCAAAACAGCTAATACTTTGAACCGTTAAATCTAACTGTGTACCTCCCCTAGCAGCAGACAATGGATCGTCTAAATTCGCAGTACTAAGTAGTATCTCATCTTCGGATTCGAACATCACAGCAGCAATAGCAGATTCCGCAGCGTCGAATGAAAGAGACCGTTTCTCCATAGATGTCGCCATTTTGCTTTGCATTAGGCTACTAGATACTGATGACACACCTAGAATGGTTAAACTCATGAGTATCAGTAAAGCAAATACCATAACCATTCCTGAACTTTTCTGTTTTAAAGGATAATTCATATATTTCTACTTCGAGCGAAATTTTTGCTGTTGCGCAAAGTGATTGTAGTTTCAAATTGCTTAAATAACCTTTTATCAGAAGGTTGTATCGGTTCTTCATTGAGCAGTTTAAACCTTGGGACGGGGCTGATTAATACATCCGTGTCAGCTTTTAGTAACAATGCAATTCGAATAGCGACAACCAGTGCTCCAGCGGCTTTTTCTGCACCTAAAGTATCTGCTTCTACAAATTTCACAGGTCTTGCAGAATTATCTTGTGAGCTAATATTATCTGTGACGCCATATTGCACTTGAAAGCTAGTCACATCGTCTAATAACGTGTATGCATTGTCATCATCAACCTGCGTCTTTAAACCGCGTAAAAATCTACCATCAAACCCACGACATTTTAAAGATGTACCATCTAAAAAGTATTCGTTGACCACCATAAACTCTTCGTCGCCATAACCATGACTGGCACCTCTGCAATCTTTTCTTGCCTGTAGTGCCACCATTAATGTATCACTTAAAGCACCCCCCCCCTCCTTTACACCCTTGTTTAAAGCATTACTAAAATCCCCTTCCACAGGAATAGGATTGTTGTGCACAAAGGCAGCCTCAACTACGACATCAACATCTTTATTAAGGTCTGGTTGCAACAGATCATAGCGTCCAGTCATGACTAAATCGTTACGTAATCTGGCAATTATAAAACGACCATTTTCTTGAGCAGATGCAATCGATCTATTTAGTCGTTCGGTAGAATTGTTGCTGATCATCACCTGAACCACCGCTGCAGATAAAATAAGTCCTAGAGTTAGAGATATCATCAACTCAATCAGACTAAACCCACCTTGTTTACGATAAACAATCATAATGTCACGTCAACAGACACACAGTCATGAGGAAGTGCTTCATCAACATTGCAATCAGCATTCAAAGTACGATTAATATTTTGCCAGTTTTCCACTGGCCAACTTAAGATGACTACATGCCTAGAACCGACACTGCAAAAGTCTGTATCTGCAGCGTTATTGTCCAATTCACAACTTAAGCTAATCTCTATTTCAGGGTTAGCTGCCACTGCTGAACACGACACTTCATAAGCATCAGACACGGCGAGTTGGGCTGCAGTGCAAACATTATCATTGCAGTTAGGAATAGTGTTTGGGCGCTCTAAACAATAACAAGTATGTGGAAGTCCAGCTACACAAGTCATACCAGAAAAATTATACAAACTTTCGTCAAAATAATCGTTATGCACAACCAAACCTTTACCGAGTGGCGAAAAGACAGCGCTAGCTCTCAAGCGCTCTGTTAACTGCTGGGCAACCAACACTGATTGAGATCGACTCAGTGCCTCAGAGTTTGTAAATGAACCCACAAATTGTAAATATGCCACACCAAGTAACCCTACAGATAAAATAAACAAAGTCACCAACACTTCAATCATGCCGACACCCAGTTGATTATTTGTATATGGATTTTTAGTTGTGCTCTTCACGCTCTTTTTCTCACTTTAGTTGAAAAATAAACATATTTGGCTAATTAGCAGAGTGTCCAGATAAATCTACAATAAATATATTAGCTAAAATACAAAGTATTAGGTTATTAGTAAGGGGGTAAAGGTATATATTTTGATTTAATTGATTTGGAATATTTTAATAAATTCTTAAAAAACAATAAACTATCACTTAATCTGATCGTTGATAACATAGTCTATAATTAATAAATAGATTTATTAATTTCTCTTATGGCGTTGCTAAGGTACTCGATGAGCGATATTTAGCTTGGAAACTCTGGCTTTGAGCAATAGGTGCGATACTTCCATACATCTCAAGTTGTTTATTTAACCCGCTAATGTCAACCCAAGTAATGATGATATGAACATTTTTTAGATCCACATATCGAGGTAAATTAATTGGGAAAAAAGGGTCTCCAACTTTTACCCAACTATCAGCTAAATCATTAAAGTTTGTATCAACATAATACATATCTTCGACTTGCCACTGGGTGTTGAATGTTTGAAAACCTAACGAGGAAGTCATTATTATGTCTCGTTCTCCTGCTGGAATATTGCCTCCTAAATCAGATGCAATATTCTGGTAAGACATATTTCCACTTGAATGACTCAGTTGTTGAAAATAGGCCAAATCAGTTAATTTTTCTTGGGCAAGATGAAGAGCCAAAATTCGTAGGTTGATTTTTGCATCTGCGACTACATATTCAGTTTGCAAAGTAACATAACCAGTGACTCCCAGCATAATAAGTAGTGAAGCAACTGACACTTCAATTAGGGAAAAGCCATTTTTTTTATACATGTTTGTGTCCACAACTAAAAATCATGCCAACTACCGGGTATTCGAGCCACCCTTTGCAATTTTTTACTATTTTGTAACTTTTGCATCACATCCGGTCGAAACACTACACGCATGAAAAGACTTTTTGTACCCAACTGATAGTTGGTGACTACTGAGCCATGCACTGCGCTGTTGGTTTGCATATTTATATCCAATATTTTAGTCGAACCTAAAGGTTTGAATGCAAACACAAGACCATACATAACAACATCATTTTGAAACTCTATGTCGCCATCAAAAATAATTAAAATTATAGGTTCTGAGTCATTTCCTATTTGCGCGCCAGCGCTCACATCGCAGTCACCATTAACCCAAATCACTCCCCAACTATTGATATCGAGGGTGTCACAATCTACTAATACAAAATCAGATTGTTGCTGCAATTCGAGCCATTCAGAGGAAGGAATATTAAATAGATAGCTGAACAAGTCTGCAGGGAATGAAGTCGAACCATCGGCTATGTCATCCAGTTTTGAAGTGTGATCAGAATAAGTATTTGTGGCACAGTTTCCTGCATTAAACTCACTTAAAATACAGCTATGATGTTGTGTTCCTGACAGGGCAATCGCAGCACCTGACCATAGTGATAGTGGGAATGCAGTACCCAAACCATTAGGATTAGCAGCCAGCTCAAATTCACCTGCACTGCTAAAGCCATGGTTAACCATTAAAGGTGCTGGAGGGCTATTAAACAGTATCGGGTAAATCAATGCCTTTTCTGTAACGGTGGCTTTAGCTAAACCATCAGCAGACATACCGTTTGAACGAATAGTGATAAGCTTTCGATAACTTGATAAAGATTCAGTCGTAGCATAAATGGAGAAAGTGCTGTTGTCTTCTAAGTTTCCAGATAACCCAGCGATTGGCCATATTTTGTTTACGTTGAGCATCGCTAAAGCTTGATTCAAGCCTGCTTTTGCTGATGCTTTTGCCCACTTTTGATTTTGTGTATTAATGACTATTTGATGTTCAAATGATTGAATTTTGCCTGTATAAAGTGTGATTAATGTCACCATGATTAATAATAAAATCACAGTAAGTAATATCGCTGCGCCCTTTTGATTTAGTGAATACACGGTGTCTACTATTAATAATTTATTCATAGTTTTCTATCAAAACGCTGGTATTGATACTACGTGAAATATCAGGGTGTTTTTTTAAACGAGCTTGTATCATAATATTTACTCGAATTTGACTAATTTGCTGAACGGTATTTTTTTCAATCGTAAACTTAAGAGATGTAACCTGAACAACTTTTGGGTCAGTCAAATCTTGCCATCCAGACTGATCGCAAGCAGCCCCATTTAATCGAATTTCAACAGCACGGTCTCTCAGACGAAAACCATATAGTTCGTTATTAGGAGAAGTATCCAACAAACCGTTTTTATTACGATCGTAAGCGAAATTAATGCAGCTCTTGGCGGTTTCAGATGCATAAGCGGCGGTGATCAAGCTACCTTCAAAAGGGTTTGAGAAAGTATCTGGGGTTTTAACCATATCGTTGGTTAAGGCATGGTAGCCAGCTCGCTTAAGGTCATGGCCAACGACAGCCACCACGGCATTAATTTCCTCTTCCAACCTGGACGTTGCCAGTAGACTCGCATTTAACGCTATGCCATGTCCTACCAAAGATGCCATTGCGGTGATGGATGCAAGTCCTAGAGTCATAGAAATCATCAGTTCGACCAAACTATTACCATATTGTTTTACAGACGGGGTTAACATGCTTTGTATCCACCGATACTGTTACCCACAGCACAAATTCTTACTCGCCCCATATTACTTAAAATTAACTTTAGGCTTTTTACACCATCAGTAAAAACAATCGAGCCTGCATGCCCAATCGCTAACCCTCTGTTTGCATCAAATACGGTGACACTATTTACTCCAAATGTAACCTTGTCGATGTTAACGAAACGATAGTCAACAAAATCAACTTTATATTCCACTCCATCTAAAATGCACTCATAGGCAATAGCACAGTCACAGTTACCACTATCACTTAATGCTGCACACCATTTTTTACCTGAGCGGATCGCAATTGTTATATCTACATTTTTGGTTATAGCCGCTACTCGAGCTTGTTGAAATAAAAAATAACTGCTCCGCACAGCACTTTTTAATTGTATGTTTTTTTGAATTGAGTTGATTGTAGGTGCGCCAAGCGACACCAAAAGCACAATAATTGATACTGTAACGAGTAATTCAAGAAGTGTTAAACCGAAGTGGTTGTGCATATTTAGTATCCTTACTCAGCGCCTATTTAAAAAAACGCCTATAATCAAATCCATTAACTAAAATATAGTTGAGTTTGTTCAAAACGCATAAAAAGGAACGAATATGCTTACTAAAAAGATGGAAATAAGTAATCAAGATTGCAAGGGATTCGGTACAAAACTAGGTATGACGCTGATTGAACTAATGGTGGTTGTAGTGATAGTTGGGGTATTAGCAGCACTCACCTTCTCATCATTTTCAGAGCAAATTTTGGCTGTTAGACGTGGTGATGGCATTACCTATTTACTGCGACTAAAATTACAGCAAGAAGCTTTTCGTATAGAAAACATTAGCTATGCAAAAACAGCTCAACTCAGCTTACCAAGTAGTAAATATTATGTTTTTACCGTAACAGATACATCAGCTACCACTTACACCATTACCGCTAAAGCAAAAGGTAGTCAAACAGCCGACACGAAATGTTTAAGTATGGAGATTGATCAGTCATTAAGTAAAACCCCAGCTTCTTGTTTTTTTTAAGTAACAAATCTTAGGTTTAACTTTACTTGTTAATAATTTACCAGCTATAACGCCCATATTTAGCAAAATAAAAATAAAAGTATGAGCTTTAATATCAATCATTAAGTTACAAGAAATGGTTAACACTGTAGAGAATATTAAGCAGCTGATGTGCAAAAATATTGTCATCAGCTATATAGAGCTAGAGGACATAAATATAATCGGGCAGCTGGCTGCTGCCCGATTATATTATAAAAGAATGATTAAGGTATAAGCTGTAGCAGTTAAGAAATATTCTTAATTCTTAATTCTTTAGGAACAGCGAATTCGATGTTCTCTTCACGACCGGGTCTTTCAATGGCAGCCGTTGCTCCCAACTCTATTAAGCGGTCAACCACGCCTTGCACTAAAACCTCTGGTGCTGATGCGCCTGCAGTGACACCAATATTGGTTGTATTTTCGAGCCATGACTGCTGAATGCAATCTGCGTCTGCTATCAAATAAGCTGTAGAGCCAATTTTTTCCGCAAGTTCTCTGAGTCGATTAGAATTAGAGCTATTTTCTGCGCCTACAACTAATAACAAATCACAGTCAGACGACAATTCTCTAACTGAGTCTTGTCGATTTTGAGTAGCATAACAAATGTCGTCTTTACGCGGTCCTTGAATAGCAGGGAACTGCAATCTTAAGGCATCAATTACATCAGCAGTGTCATCTACAGACAACGTTGTTTGACTACAATAGTAGAGCTTAGATGGGTCTTTAACAGACAACACAGCCACATCTTCAACCGATTCAACCAAATAAATTCCACCATTGGCATTATCGTATTGGCCCATAGTTCCTTCCACTTCAGGGTGACCATGGTGTCCGATTAAAATACACTCTATGCCTTTTTTGCTGGCTCGCATCACTTCCATATGGACTTTAGTAACTAATGGACATGTAGCATCAAACACTTTTAAACCACGCGAAATAGCTTCCGCACGAACAACTTGGGATACACCATGAGCAGAAAATATAACAATGCTATTATCAGGCACTTCTGATAATTCATCTACAAATACTGCCCCTCGTTCCTTAAGTCCGTCTACTACAAATTTGTTGTGTACGACTTCGTGCCTGACAAAAACTGGCGCAGGAAACATTTCTAAAGCGCGCTCAACGATCACTATGGCACGATCTACACCAGCACAGAAACCTCGTGGATTAGCAAGATGGATTTGCATAGTCATTCCTTACAATTTTCTAGTTAACTGACAATATTTCTACGTCAAAGGTAATCACCTGCCCTGCTAATGGATGATTGAAATCTACTGTCACAGATTCTCCAGTGACTTCACGTATTATACCAGGTAGCTCAGTACCATCAGGTTGGGTAAATGCGATGATCATTCCTATTTCAGCCGGTGTTTCTGAGCTGAATTTACTTCGGTCCAGATGGTGCAAATTATCAGGGTTTGGCATGCCAAAAGCATCATCAGCCTCTAGTGTAAATGATTTTTTATCTCCAGCTTGAAGGCCTAATAAACAATCTTCAAAACTAAGTGTAAGACTGCCATCACCCACAACTAATTTAGCCGGTTTATTATTAACTCTAGTGCTATCAGCGGCAGAACCATCAGAGAGTTTCAAATCAAAATGTAGAACGACTTCGCTCCCTTGTTTTATCAATTTTTGCTCTAACTCAGCCATGTTTTTCCTCTTTATTCTTAAACATATCAACAATCAACAAAACAGCACCTAAACATATGGCGCTATCAGCCACATTAAATGCAGGCCAATACCAATTTTGATAATACAACACTAAAAAATCTATTACGTACCCATGAACCAATCGATCATAAGCATTACCAATAGCCCCGCCTATGATAAGACTAAAAGCCACAGGTAAAATCATTTGCTCTTTACTTGTCTGTTTTAACCACCACAGCACTAATCCACTGACTAAAAATGCTATCACAGTGAGAAACCAACGTTGCCAACCGCCAGCATCATGTAAAAAACTAAAAGCAGCGCCGTAGTTATATACATGAGTGAGATTGAAAAACGGCAATATTTGGATTGCTTGGTAGAGTTCAATATTCTCTAATATCAAAAATTTTGTGTATTGATCAGCCACTAATACCAAAAGAGACAACCATAAAAATCGCCATCCAGTTTGAGTAAAAAGTTTAAGCATAATCGCGTTTTTCGCCTTCGCCATCAACATTATCCACGCAGCGATCACACAATTCAGGATGCTCAGTATGATTTCCCACATCTACGCGGTGATGCCAACAACGACTACATTTTTGAGCCGTTGAAACAGATACAAGTACAGACAACCCCTGCACCTCAGTCGTAACAGCATTTTCTGGCGTATCATTACTTTCGATAACTGTTGCCGCAGAGGTGATCAATACAAAGCGTAATTCATCATCCAGTTTGTTAAGTAATGTAAACAGCTCATTGTTTACATACAAGGTGACTTCTGCTTGCAGTGAGCCTTTGATTTTTCCGTCTTTGCGAGTCAATTCAATACAGCGGTTCACTTCATTTTTCACCGCTAATATTTGTTGCCAAAAAGAGTTTGTAAAGTCACCAGTCAAGTTGACCTCCCCTAAACCGTCATACCATTTACCAGTAAAAACATATTCATCTTGTTGCCAAGGCATTTGTTGCCATAACTCTTGGGCAGTAAAACTGGTAATGGGCGCCATCCAGCGGACTAATGCTTCGATAATATGATACAACGCACTTTGACATGACCGACGAGCATGGCTGTCACCTTTTGCGGTATATTGCCTATCCTTGATGATATCCAGATAAAAACTGCCTAGTTCGATAGAACAGAACTGCATTAGTTTTTGTGTAACCACCAACATGTCATACTTTTCGTAAGCTTCGATTATTTCTTGTTGAATACTATTAGCACGACCAACTACCCACTTATCGAGCTCCACCATTTCATCAATGACCACCAAATCTTTACTAGGATCAAAACCATTCAGATTAGCTAATAAAAAGCGCGCAGTATTACGAATACGTCGGTAAGCATCAGCAGAACGATTCAAAATTTCATCTGATACTGCAATTTCACTACGATAGTCTGTGGATGCAACCCATAAACGCAAAATATCTGCGCCTAATTTGCCTGTAACTTGCTGTGGTGCAATAGTGTTACCTAAGGATTTTGACATCTTTTTACCATCACCATCGACAGTAAAACCGTGAGTCAGAACTTGTTTGTAAGGTGCATGTCCTGTTGTAGCAACGGACGTTATTAAAGACGACATAAACCAACCACGATGTTGATCAGATCCCTCTAGGTAAAGATCAGCTGATGCAGGGATATCATCACGTTGCTCTACCACAAAATAGTGGCTCACACCCGAGTCAAACCAAACGTCTAAGGTATCTGCTACTTTAACGAAGGTTTCAGCATCGTCGCCTAATAATGATTCTGGCTCGACATCCCACCAAGCTTGAATACCTTTTTGTTCTACAAGTTGTGCCACTTGCTCCAGCAATTCATTCGTGCGTGGATGTAATTCGCCTGTATCTTTATGTATAAAAAGTGCAATAGGAACGCCCCATGTGCGCTGCCTGGAAATACACCAATCGGGTCTTCCGGCAACCATAGTCTCTATTCGGCTCTCACCCCATTCAGGGATCCACTGAGTGTTGTGAATTTCTTTTATAGACGCTTCACGCAAGCCCTTTTTATCCATACTGACGAACCACTGCGGCGTAGCACGGAATATAAGAGGTGTTTTATGTCTCCAACAATGAGGATAACTATGGTTATAAACATGGTGATGCAATAGTGCACCGTGTTCTCTCAACACTTCAACCACATGATCATTGGCTTTAAAAACGTGTTCACCAGCAAACAACTCAGTGCCTTCAAGGTACACGCCATTTGCGCCCACCGGATTAGCTACTTCCAGATCGTAATTTTTGCCTACATTAAAATCTTCAACACCATGACCCGGGGCTGTATGCACACAACCTGTTCCAGCCTCGGTGGTAACGTGTTCGCCTAAAATTAGTGGCACTTGAAAGTCGTAAAATGCGTGATGTAACGATTTATTTTCTAATTCTTGACCTAAACATACACCCAAAGTTTGATAGTTTTCAAAGCCAAAACGTTGCATACAACCTACCAGCAAGTCGGTTGCAATGACTAAACATTCTGTCCCTTTGTCACCACTAACCTGAACTAGACTATATTCTAGTGTCGGGTGCACACAGACTGCGCGGTTAGCGGGAAGAGTCCAAGGTGTTGTAGTCCATATGGCAACAGATATATCACCAGAAACCTTCACAGAAAAACATGCAGCAATCGCATCAACGTCTACCGCTTTAAAACGCACATCGATAGAGGGGGAGTTTTTGTCTTGATATTCCACTTCTGCTTCGGCCAATGCTGAACCGCAGTCAGTACACCAATGAACTGGTTTAAAGCCTTTTTCAAGATGCCCAGAACGCACAACATGACCAAATTCACGAATTATGTTGGCCTCAGATTTAAAATCCATTGTTTTGTATGGATTATCCCATTCACCCAATATACCTAAACGAATAAAATCTGCTTTTTGACCCGCAATTTGTTTTTCGGCATAGTCTCGACATTTTTGTCTAAACACGGCAGCTGTGACTTTTTTACCAGGTTTACCAACTTTTTTCTCAACCATTAATTCAATTGGAAGACCATGACAGTCCCAACCAGGAACGTAAGGCGCATCAAAGTCAGACAATGTTTTAGACTTAACAATAATGTCTTTTAGAATTTTATTAACCGCGTGACCAATGTGAATATCACCATTCGCATAAGGAGGGCCGTCATGCAAAATAAAAGGCGTATGACCTTTTTTAGCTTCACGAATTTGCTGATAGAGTTTTTCCTGGGTCCACTGCTCAAGCATTTTTGGCTCACGTTGAGCTAGATTGCCGCGCATCGGAAACTCAGTTTCAGGCAAATTCAAGGTATGTTTATAATCACTCATTGCTGGTTAAATCCAAATTGGTCAATGGTTACAGTAAAAATATTAAGAGGCCGCTAACAGTGTTTTTGCTGTTAACGCGTCTTTTTGTATTTGTTGATGAAGTAACTCAAAAGAATCGAACTTCATTTCTTGTCTGATCTTACTCACTAAAGCCACAGAAATAAATTGGCCATATAAATCATCATTAAAATCGAATATGTGTACTTCTAATTGTGAACGTTGACCATTTACTGTTGGCCGATGGCCGATGTTCGCCACACCTGAATAGTTTTTATCTGCCACAGTGACGATAACTGCAAAAACGCCATTGACTGGAGCTTTACAGCGCTTGAGCAACACATTAGCAGTAGGAAAACCGATGGTGCGCCCTCTTTTATCACCATGTAATACTTTCCCAGCAATAGTAAAAGGTCTACCTAACATTTGCTGGGCAAGGTCAAAATCATCGTCGCTTAGAGCATCGCGAATTGCAGTTGAACTAATACGACAATCTTCTAGGCGAAAACTTTGTGTACTAACAACGTCAAACTGACATTTTTCGCCTTCTTCAACTAGCGTAGCAAAATTACCAACTCGACCTTTGCCAAAACGAAAATCATCACCCACTACCAAATACTTAATACCTAATTTATCAACTAACAAACCTTCAATAAACTCTTCAGCACTGAAGGCAGCAAAATGTCGGTCGAATGTAACGCACAACAGACGATCGATACCTATCGCTTTTAATTGTGCGTATTTGTCGCGCAATAAACTTAATCGGGCAGGCGCATGCTCAGGAGTAAACAACTCTTCAGGTTGAGGTTCAAACACCATCACTGTAGAGGGCAGACCTAATTCATTAGCTTTTTCAACGACTTGGCTTAGAACAGCTTGGTGACCTAGATGCACCCCGTCAAACTTGCCTATTGTTAATACACAACCGCGATGCTTATCTCGAAGATTATGTAGACCACGTATCAGTTCCACTGCACTCTCTTTAAGCCCCAAAGGCTTGCTTTAAAAGCCCAAAGGCTTGCTGAAAATCAATCAAAGGCGCGGATTATAACTGACTACAGGCCGATTGAAAGCAGTAACCTTAATGATTGTTCATTTTTAAACTTAGGCAGACCATAATGGCATCATTAATGATTACTTTGTCGCAACTTTTGATGCCGAAAAAGTGTGTTTTCTCACCCCTAATATCAAGAGGCTTGCCACAAACACTGCTGCTCCAAGCGCAATTAACTTTGTTAACTCAAAAATTTTATTCATTAACGAAAAGTCAACCCAATCCGTGGTGACTGGATTGCTCATAAAAATGATAATACCCATCAATGTACTAGCAAACACTATTTTAACAATCAGACTAACTGTTTGCGATGAAGCGATATAAACACCCCGCTTATGCAATGTACCGTAGAGTAATAAAGCGTTCATCAATGCCGAAAGAGACGTAGCCATGGCCAAACCTACGTAATCAAATGGCCAGACTAAAATTAAATTGAATAACATATTCGCAGCCATGCACCAGATACCAAACTTCACAGGGGTCTTAATATCTTGCCTAGAATAAAAGCCCGGCGCTAGCACTTTAACCAACATAAAACTCAATAAACCGAATGAATATGCCATTAAGCTATGGGAAGCATAAGTGGCATCTTGAGGGGTAAATTCGCCACGCTGAAAGATGGTTAATAACATAGGCTCTGCCAACATGAACAGACCTGTTGCTGCAGGGATCCCTAATAAGCAGATCATTTTTACTGCCCAATCAATATTAGCACTAAACGCTTTGTCATCCTTAGCTACGTGATTTTGCGATAAGGTTGGCAAAATCACGGTCGCAATAGCAATCCCAAATAATCCCAATGGAAACTCTAATAGACGATCAGAGTAATACAGCCATGATATCGAGCCAGTTCCCAAAAAGCTGGCAATAACAGTATCAAACAATAAATTAAGTTGACCAACAGAGACGCCAAATAGTGCAGGAATAATCAAGGTTCTAACTTTGACAATATCAGGGTCGGACCATCCCCATTTAGGTTTGACCAACAACCCCGCTCGATATAAAAACGGTAACAAAAACAGTAATTGAAATAGTCCACCCAAAAATACACCCCAAGCTAATGCAAACGCTGGCTCATCAAATTTTGGTGCTAAATATATTGCACATCCTATAATGGCAACATTAAGTAAAACTGGGGTGAAAGCAGCAACAGCAAACTTATTTAAAGTATTTAGAATGGCACCAGCCAATCCAGTTAAAGAGACAAACAAAAGATAAGGAAAGGTTATTTTTAGCATTAGCGAAGCTAATTCAAACTTTTCTCCTGCTGGCTCACCATTCACATATTCTACAAACCACCCCATACCAAAAAGTGCTGCCAATATCGGAGACCCTATCACACCGACAATAGTCACCATAGTCACTACTAAGCCTAAAGTACCGCTAACTTTGGCAACAAATTGTTTTAGATGTTCTTCGTCACTTTCATGTCTTACATCAGCTAAAACGGGTATAAAGGCCTGAGCAAAAGCACCCTCAGCGAAGAGGCGACGTAAAAAGTTAGGGATTTTGTTAGCAAACAGAAAAACATCCGCATTGGCACCCGCGCCCATTAAGTTGGCAATCACCGCATCTCTTACCAAACCCAGAATACGTGAAATAAATGTCATGGCGCTGACAATCATGCCTGATTTAAATAACTTACCTGACACCTGCTTGTTCCTAACCAGCAAAAACATTATTATGCGTGAACAACAGACAAATAGTCTATACCCAAACAACTGCAAGACATCGAATTCATCAAGAGATTAAAATTGTTTAGATGAATATGTCTAGTCGGGACTGCGCAAGTAAGACCGCGAAGTGGAGCTGTCTAGGGTATCGACTTTTTTGGAACGCTCAGTTAGAACTTGCCCAATAAGAGCATGCCAAAGGAACTAACTTTTTTAACCAAAATGCGCACAAATGTGCGCATACAAGTATCTGTTAATAAAAATTGCCAACGCGGAACTCAGCACCAGAAAGAATACGTTTTAAAACAACCCAAGAAAACGCATATTTTGATGTAACTCAGGTGCATAGATTCAAGCAAGCTTAGGACCGTAGAGTTAAGTCTGCATATAGATCTTCGGTAATTAAATGAATAAGAATCCATTATTTGAAGTAAAACCCACAAAACTAATTGACATAAACGGACTTGATCCTCATAATCCGCACCCTTGAATTTTGACTAGAATTTTTTTGGGAGTTACACCTTGGCTAACATCAAGTCCGCTAAGAAACGTGCCATACAAGCGGAGAAGCGTCGTCAACATAACGCTAGCCGTCGCTCTATGACACGTACGTCTTTGAAAAAAGTACTTTCTGCTATTGCCTCTGGTGATAAAGAAGCTGCTCAAGCTGCATACACTGCAGCAACACCTCTACTTGACCGTATGGCAACGAAAGGTTTGATACATAAAAATAAGGCTGCTCGTCATAAGAGTCGCCTTGCAGCACAAATTAAAGCTTTAGCTTAAGTTTGTATTGATTTAAAAAAAAGCGCCCTTGGCGCTTTTTTTATGTCTGAAGCTAAAAAATCATATCAATTCAGGTATTAACTTTTCTGCCCAAGCAACCACTTCGACTTCAGGCTCGAGAGTTTCACAGGCATCAATTTCCAATAATCCTGTTATTGGCTTTCCTTGCAACTCAGTCAATAAGTCGAAAATTTGTCTCCCTGCACCGCAATATGTTTCACCGTAACTACTGTCGCCTAAGCCTGCTACTGCAAAAGGTTTCTGTTCCAACAATGTAAATTGCTCGCGCAAGTCTTCAATAAAAAACTCTAGATTCGGTGGTATGTCACCCTGCCCTGTCGTTGAGCTAATAAATAGCAGTGACGTAACCTTTTTAAAGTCATCTAAAGAAGGGTCAGTAAACACCTCCGATGTAAGACCTTGTGCACTAAACATCGTGTTTACATCTTCTGCCACATGTTGTGCATTGCCATATACTGTTCCAACGAAAATACCGATTTTGCTCATATTAAAATTCCTAATTAGGTGAGGCGATGCCCTACACATTTACAAATTATGTAGTCTGTTTAATTGATCGTGACAAATCTGCCAATTTTCTAGTAAATCGACAATATTTTTATCTAAATCACAACGTAATGTTAATGGTGTTTCTGATATCGGATGCGTTAAAGTCATTGATTTACAGGTTAACGCTAATTGATTAAAATTAAACTGTAAGCGTAAAAAAGTATTATGTTTACCGTCGCCGTGGGCAGTATCTCCGACAATAGGATGGTTGATGTGGGCTAAGTGCCGCCTAAGTTGATGCTTACGCCCTGTTTTGGGTGTCAGTTGAACTAGGGAATATCGAGCCGATGCGTACTTGCTCACAGCAAAGGGCAATTCGAACTTATCCAATCTACTAAAATGTGTGAATGCAACTTGTGCAGGTTTATCAGGTCTAATTGATTTATCAGCGATTTTATCGAGTTTTTCCTTGAGCGGATGCTCTATTTCACCTTCATTCATAGTATGACCTCGAACAATTGCTAAGTAAGTTTTCTTAATATTTCTTGAGGCAAATTGTTCTCCTAATTTTCTAGCAACGTCAGCAGATAAAGCAAATACCAATACACCAGATGTTGGTTTGTCTAATCGATGCACAGGAAAAACATGTTGTCCAATTTGATCACGAAGTAACTGCACAGCAAACTGAGTTTCATGTTTATCTAACATACTGCGATGTACTAATAACCCTGGTGGTTTACTAATGGCGACTAAAAACTCATCTTGATAGACTATAGACAGCAACATGTTATGAAAGTGAAAACATTAAATCAATTTCATTAATAACTTTCATAAGCTCAGATTGATTACCTTTGGCTTCAAAACTTCTTTCTGCCATTGGCATAAGCTTAAGATTGTCTGGCAATGGGTTTCTGGTGTTGACTAAATTAGTCATTTTAGGGATAAAAATAAACTGTAACCACTGCTCAAAAGACATCGTGTCTAAGGCGAAAGGCAGTTTACTTTGAAACACCTCAACAGGCAGAGTGTTACTCGACCAAAGAGTTGCTTCACGCAAGCTTTGTTCTAGTTTTACTATCAGAATTTCGACTTCTTTATAACTTCGTGGCATGATCAACCAATTTAACCCAATAAAATTAACATTATTTTTATTTTCTAACTAGTTAATAGCCAATAACCCTATAACATACGAAAGAATAACATGAGTCAGATCAATACTATCAGCGAATTTTTGCTCCAAGCTGGCACAGACTATCGAGTTTTTGACATGGCTCGTGGCATCAGAGCCCTTGGCTCTCAGTTTTTTTTAGACATTGAAAGTGCTGCCGTACCAGCCCCATATCCAAGACAGCAGCACACTTGGTTTGGTGTATTATTTTTTAACCAAAAAACAAGTCATGAACGCTATATTTGGTTTGTAAAATTGCCTCTTGATGAACAAGGCCTAGTTATTGACGCAGCAAGGCAACAGTTTTTGCAAATTGTAGTTGAAGCTTTAGGGCGCTCGTTAGACAAGCAAAACAATCCCAATAATCAGCTGCCTGAAAATCCTTTTACTTTTGTTCCTAATCAACAACAACTGGCTGATTTTAACAGTATCGGTAGAATTGTATTAGATATGCCTTTATCAGATCACTTAGATATAGTAGAGCAATATTTAATGGATCCTAAGCGGCACGATTGGCGCGCTATTCCTTTACAGGGCATAGCGAACTTTACCGCATCTCTGCAGCATATGAAAAGTAAACATCTATTGTTAACACAGTTTTCAATCTTGGCGCCGGATATGCAATACGCTTTGTGTGCATCGTTAGAGAATCATCAGATAGATGAGAAGATTAGCTCAGTGCTGGTTAACTGGTATCATCAGGACACAAATGATGAAAAAAGGCTACATAGTGTGCTTCGAGGGCTGTGTCAAAGCAAAGCTAGGGTAGTAGTTAACTCGTTCATATCTTTGATACTCAGTTCGGAAAATGGACAGACAAATACAGGGTTAATGTTGATTGCAGCCCGGCATTGGCTATGTATGAAAGAGCCAGCAATTCTCGCTCTTTTTGTCGAACAATTAGCGGCTTGTGAGGACCAAACATTTATTGGGTTATATTCTGACCTAGTTCAAATACCAGAAATAAGGAAACCTATGTTAGAAGTTTTACGCTGGCCTGAAAAAAGCCCACAACTCAATCAGGCTATTGGCCAACTATTTGGCCAAAAAACATCATGAATTTATTTGATTTAATACTATTGATCGGCATTTTTCTCTTGGCAGCTATGTTTTGGCGTTTTCGAGCCATATCAGAAGCTATCAAATCGCAATTGGATGCATACTGTGAGCGACAACAGCTACAGCTCATTAGTGTGGCAAGAGTAAAAATTCGTCTGGGAAGCTATAGAGGTAAGCTTGACTTTCATAGCGACTTTATTTTTGAGTTTTCTGGTAATGGCGAAGATAGCTGTCAAGGTCAAGTTAAAATGATTGGTCTAAAGATACAGAATATAGATACACCCGCTTACAGGGTTGAATGATTTTTTTGTGAAGACAAATAACGATGTTGCATGAAAAGAAAGGTCTATAAAAATGAAAAAGGCGTGACTTGGAGTTCAAGTCACACCTTTAAAGAATTTTGAGGGTCCCTCTCTGCTGTCCATTGCAAAATCTTTCCTGAAAATGTCCGTATTACGCCCTTTCCCTCCAATCTCATCATACCGATAAGCCACTCGTCCGGAGTGTGTCCTTTATCCCTTTCATCCCGACTTCCAAACGGGGCACCATACTGGTGTGTCCATATTCCATCAGCTTCGTATCCTTACAAAGCACTCTTCCTGAGTTCCTGTCCTTGTTCTCGCATCCTATACGAGGCACCGTCCATTGTGGTCCTTGTCCATCAGCTTCGTATCCTTACAAAGCACTCTTCCTGAGTTCCTGTCCTTGTTCTCGCATCCTATACGAGGCACCGTCCGTTGTGGTCCTTGTCCATCAGCTTCGTATCCTTACAAAGCACTCTTCCTGAGTTCCTGTCCTTGTTCTCGCATCCTATACGAGGCACCGTCCATTGTGGTCCTTGTCCATCAGCTTCGTATCCTTACAAAGCACTCTTCCTGAGTTCC
>NZ_CAJXPA010000034.1 GCF_913058035.1 uncultured Paraglaciecola sp.
GAATAAGCACATTCCCGGCATTGAAAATCCTAGAGCCCAACGAGAGAATGAAGATAGGCTAGCTGGCAGCTGGGATGCAGTAAGAGCAGAAATTAGATTAAATCCACATGAAAGGAAAACCATTCGGGGTGCTGACTACCACGTAAATAGCTTCATATCTGCAAACGATATCGACATTATCGACAATGGCCACATTCAAGGCAGAGAACTAAGAAAAACAGCCAGCCGCGTGAAGGCCCTGAGCTTCCGGCCAATAATACGCAATGGCAAAGTTCAGGCCTCTACCATAGTGGTAGATTATCTGTTCAGAAGCGACGAGCTTTATAGTGGCAAGAACTTAGTGGTCTTGCGCTAGGCAATGGGGTGCTTGGCGGCAGGCTGTCATAGCTGGAACTTTATACTTAGCTTTTTACTTAACTTTATGCGGCTCTGACCTAGATTGCCGCGTTCAAGTGGTAGCAGAGGCCAATGATCCTGATAACTCAGATGGGTCTGCTTACACTGATGATGTGCTGAGTCAATTGGAAGCGTTGGCAAGTCAGTTTGATATTAAAGAATACGCAAGCTTAGATTATGCTTCAGGTTCATTCCCGTTGTTTTCTCTCAGAAGCCTGACCTGGGAACAGTCGAAACCCAATGTATTAATAACGGGTGGTGTGCATGGTTATGAAACTAGTGGTGTGCATGGTGCATTACGTTTTGCTGCAACAGCAGCGCAGGATTACCACGATAGATTTAACCTTTTGATCGTACCTTGTGTTAGCCCTTGGGCTTATGAAACTATAAACCGTTGGAACCCAAACGCCCTCGATCCTAATCGGTCATTTTACCAAAATAGTCCAGTGCAGGAGTCAGCCGCTTTGATGAACTTAGTGTCAGACATTGAATTTCTTATGCATATTGATTTACATGAAACCACAGACACTGATAATTCTGAATTTAGACCTGCCTTGGGTGCACGAGATGCTGTAGAGCATAAAGAATGGGCCATCCCAGATGGTTTTTATACTGTAGGTGATACCTTAAAACCTTGCCCTGAATTTCAGAAAGCCATTATTCAGTCTGTTAAAAAGGTCACACATATTGCACCAGCGGATGAAAGTGGAAGGCTTATCGGAGAAATTTTGCAACAAAATGGGGTGATCAACTATGCCACTAAAGCCTTAAGCTTGTGCGCAGGATTGACTGATGCCAAGTTTGTGAGTACGACAGAAGTGTACCCAGACAGTCCAAAAGTAGATGCTGAGAATTGCATTCAAGCTCAAGTGGCTGCCATAGTAGGTGCTTTAAATTTTGCGAGTGAAAATGAGTCTTAGATAAATAAACTAAGGCTTTTTTTCAACCTAAAGTATGTGATTAACTAGTGTAAGAGATTGATATTATGCAAAAATTTTACCAAATATTGGTATTTGTATTATTTTTAAGTAGCTGTGCTAATTATGAGTACCCAAGCCAAGTTTCGATTGGTGATAAAATGATTAATGCGGCAGGTCAGAGTTTGGAAGGCAACGCCGTGGTTATTCCACAAGATTTTGCTGGTCAAGAAACCTTGTTGCTGTTTGGTTACAAACAAGACACACAATTTGATATTGACCGCTGGTTAATCGGTTTAGATATGACACAAACTCAAGTTGCCGCTTATGAAATCCCCACGATTCAAGGTATGTTGCCCCGCATGTTTAGCGGTTTTATAGACAATGGCATGCGCAAAGGTATTCCTAAAAACTTATGGAAAGGCGTGGTTACTGTTTATGCTGACGGCGATAAAGTTCAGCGCTTTACTGGCAATCTAAATCCTAACAATGCTCGTGTTATGTTGCTTGATAAACAGGGTGATATTGTCTATTTCTATGACAAAGGGTTCTCTGTTGAAGCTTTAAATGAGGTGCGTGAGGCATTAGAAAATTAAAAGCGTTGAATGAGTAACATCATCTGAGTCGGTATTACTTTTCGTTAAGGTTTGTCTCAGATTCTTGTTTGATTCAACAAATCTTGGGGTTAATCACAACCGCACTTAACGTGTATGACCATGAATGAGTACTACTGTTGTAATAACCATAGCTTGTTCTTCGGGACCACACTACCTATGAATAATTATGTGATGTGGTCCTTATTTAACAGGTTTATTCACAAATGCTGGCACTTGACGTTTATCAAAAGATTTAAACGCGCTAACTCAGGTATGACAAATAGCTCCGTGTTAACACTGCCCACCTCATTATATGTCCAAGGTGTTAACTCATTATATTGGGTGGCTGAACGTTTGAGGGGTGAAATAAAACTGTCACTGGGTGTTTGTGATATTTTCAAACTAGTGGGTAAGTTTTATCGTTGGCGCGACAGGTTAACCCACTAATTAAACCAATCGGAACATCCTTTATCACTGGTATTTATAGCCCTTAGTATTGAATAAATATAGCTGACTGCTCCCATCCTGATTAACGGTAAACACTACCCGATTACCGTTATGGCTTAGGGCGAACTTAATCATAGTCCAATTGATGCCTTAGGTAATAAAAATGAGTTTGCCTGATATAAAGCCCCGATAAGCTTAGCGTTCAAGCTCCTCACCTTGGTTAGTCTGGAAAAGTAACTTTCTTAGTCTTACGTGTAACTTAAGGCAAAATTCACACTTGGGCCACATTTGTTACCACCGAGGAAGGTTTTGTTACCAGAGTCTAAATCTAAGGCAACAACCTAAGAGTCGCTTTCACTAGTGTATTGTTGAACTAATAAGTTTAGGTTTTTCTTATCCCAGTTTACGGGCCTTCATCAACAGCCATCAGTCGATTCGATAACCATGCGAGTATTACTGGGAGCCCTCAATACTTTTATCCATAAGTCATTAGAGCGACAGTTAGGTTTAGTGCCTTGATAAACGAGTTTGCTGTCTTGGTGCCCTCACTTATGGCGACGTTGCGAGACTCGCCATCTTTTAGCATTTTGCTCTCGCCAGTCTTGGGATTAAATAGAGATATTTGTGAGTTTTCGCTGTGGTCAGCATCCAAGGTAAAAGAAATCATATCATCGCTTGGTTGGCGACTTATGGAGTCTATCGGCTCTTCAAAAAAAGTTAATCGATGCCTTGTAGCTCTCGCTTGGTCTAATCGGTGCAATTAATTACTATCGCCAAATGACATCGCCAAAATGTGTAGAGGTATAAATGTTTTCACCATCTTAGCTAAAGTCACGAAAGGGTGCAGAACATACATTTTCAGAGCGATGATTATTATTAACTATCTCTTTGAGAATAGCGGGAATGTTTGGATCATTAATTTGCCGTAATTAGCCGTTATTAGCAAAATTTTGAGTTACTGCATGGGTCGATAAACTTAGGCTAATAACTAGTTATGGTATGAAATTTTTTCATTTTTTATCTTTTTAAACTGCTTTTTTGATTAATTAGATTGTTTTTTGTACCAGCATGTTAGTAATAAAAATTATAGCAAGATAATCAGGCTTGAGGAGCTAATTAGTATCTTGACTAACCTAGAAAAATGTCCAAAATGCTGGACTTTGAAAACCCATTTATCAATCACAAACAGGTCTCCACTATGCAATCAGAAATTAGTTATCGTTTTGAAAGAGCACAATTAGCGAATCGATTTTTAAACGAGCTTAAACATTGGACAGTGGCAGACGTGAAAGCAAAATTATTCAATGCCTCAGACGCTGTCAAAATCACTTACGAATTTGACGGCAAGGGTTTTGATTATACTTGTTCAGAATTGGATGATTTAGCGGCAAAATACGGCGGGGAAGAAATATAAGCGTTAATAAGCAAACGACAGGAGCAGTTTACTCTCGCTTAATTATTGTTTCGTTAAAAATTAAGGTACTAATAATACTTCTCAATAGTTCTTCAGAGACGTTACCACTAACATACGAGTAAGAAGTCAATTACACACTGTAATATGAGCATTAATTCATTATAAACAGTGTAAAGATGATATTGTCTAGAAGCGTTATAAAATGAATGATAATTTTCCTCCCAACATCTTTATTGACTGATTTACACATAAGCTTACAAACTGCTACTAAACTAATCAGTCATATTTTGTTCATATGAATACACATTTACAATGGTTACATAATGAATATTAAAACCCCACTAATTCAACTAATAAAAGAAAACTGTGCATTCCTGCTTTTTGTCTTGGTGTTATTTGCTTCACGCAGTAGTTTTGCTGATTGGTATTTGGTGCCTACGGGTTCTATGTTGCCAACTATTGTTGAAGGTGACAGGATTTTTGTAGATAAGATGGCATATCGCTTAGAAGTCCCCTTTACTGATATTGAAATTATGCAAACTGGTCATCCTAAACGAGGTGACATAGTGGTATTTAATTCTGAAAAAGCGGGTAACAGACTGGTTAAAAGGTTGATTGGGGAGCCAGGCGATAGAGTCGCCATGCTTGACAATAAACTGATTATAAATGGTGGACAAATCCATTACGAAGATAACAAAATTGCATATCACAAAATCGAGTTCCTAGATAACGTTAAGCATACCGTACAGCTAATACCCGTGGCTGAAGCCCGGGATAATTTTGTTGAAGTGGTAGTGCCAAAAGGGCATTACTTAGTGTTGGGTGATAATAGAAATAATAGCGCAGACTCTAGATATTATGGATTTGTTCCTGCTATAGAGATCCAAGGTAAAGTAACTAAAGTGTTGCTATCTCTTGACCCTAAAAACTATTATTTACCTCGTAAACAAAGATTTAATAAACCATTGATTTAATATTGACAGAGCACTGTTGAACCATCATAAATGTTAGTTTTAAATTTTCTGAAAGATGCCGTTCATAAGAAGAGAAAAATTTATTGCCTAATGCGCAGAGCTTACTCTCTGTATGGCGCGCAATAGGAATATCATACTGGATGCCTTTATTTTTGATTTAGCAAAAAGTTAAGCCGTTTCAATTTGTAAATTGTATCCAGAATACTTACGCATATTGATAACACGATCACCATCCATCATAAGGTATTGGCCTTTAATACCTAATAAAGAACCTTCAAAAGTCAGTTCTTTATCTAAGTTAATAGATTTTACTTTTTCAGGGTATTGCTCAACCGGATAATGTATATCAATGGCTGGGGTATTGGTGATATCGATAGCTTGAAAACCATATTCTGAAATTATTTCGTCTAAATCTTCTTCAACTCGTTCCAATAGTGATTCTTTTAAAACGGCTAGATCGACATGTTCGGGCTGACTCTTAAGCATAGTACGCCAGTTGGTTTTGTCGGCTATATGTTCCTTAAATGCCATCTCAACTAAGCCACTGGTTAATCTATTTTGCACCCGCATGATAGCGATCGCCTGAGTGGCGCCTTGATCTATCCAGCGACTGGATACACCATCAGTGACATGCCGAGTAATCCCTACTTTTACTGTACCGGTGTTGGCTAAATAAACAAAATGGTCTGACAAACAGTTGGCTTCACCCCATGCAGGCTCGCGACAGGTACCTTGTTCGTAGTGACATAGTTCTGGTTTAATAATGCAGGTATCGCACTGTGCCAATTTCATGAGACATCGATAGCAATACCCTTGATTAAAGCTCTTCTTAGTTTTAGTGGCACAATGTATACAATGGATCTCCCCAGCATAATTAACTTTTATTGATTGGCCTATCAAAGCATTTAAGTTGATTTTGTCATCGCCAATGGGAAGAGAATACTGGGCTATATTGTTTGAATCCGTACTGACACTCATTTTGCGGGTATTGCCTTGGTACAAGGTCATATAATTAATCCAAGATTTGACACAAATATTATAAAACAAATTTAACACAGACCTGGAGGTAAACATAAAATATCAAGTAGTAAAATTTTTATATTGATTTTTCCTTGTTTTTTGCTCATCTTGTCCCAAGCTCTATTGTATGAACAAAGCTTTTATATATTGGTGAGATTTTCATCAAAACGTTCTCAGTCAATGCAAGGTCAGTAAGTATTTGCCATCCAAATAAACTGGATTGATACAAAGTGGGGATGTTTTGAGGAAAACCCTTGAGGCTGTAACATTTGTTAGCTCGATTTGTTTAGAATAACTAAACCCAAGATGGGCACCACGCAATTAATGTGTTGGAATAAAACAAATGATCTCAGTCTCGGCGATGTATGAGGGTGCAGAAGCCCTCGACAATAAAAAATGTAATCAGAGCAAAGAGGAAAGTCTATGAAAATAAATGTTTCAGGTCATCATTGTGAAATTTCAGAGTCAGTTAAAGAAGATATCAACCAAAAGTTTTCTAAAATAGCCAGCCATTTTCCAACTCTTATCGCTATAGACATCATTGTGACAAAAGAGCACGGTGAATTTAGTGCAGAAGTTTCCACTAAATATGAAGGCACCAGTATTGCGGTAAAAGGTAAAGGTGGTGTGATGTACCCAGCTATTTCCCAAGCCGGTAAAAAATTAGATGCAGCACTCAAACATCGAAAAGGACAGATTAAAGGTGACTTGCATGAAAAACCCACTGTTACTACCCCTGAAATTGCCCATGAAATTATTCAGGGTATGGATTTGACCTAATTTTCATTAGTCTTAGCTAACCGCTCAGGTTATCAAACTTAACCTGAGCGACATCCCAGATATCTCATTGTCCTTCCAATATTTTTTGCCCCTATTTTAAATTTTTTTGTGCATTCGGCGTTTGATGTTTCGGTAACAACTAAATGAATTTGCATTAAAATGTAAGTCATATTACGAGATGAGCTAATAGTGTGAAAACTCAACTCAGTAAATCTATTATTATTTTGTAGTTTGTTTAGGAATTATTTAAGTCCATTTGTGCATGCTTATAAGTGTGGTTTCAAAGAGATACTTTTATATAAATACCCACAGTTTTTGTCGCAAGATTTAGACGGCGATAGTTCGGTTACCTATGCATTTCTTGAGCACAGTGTTATGCCAAATAATGCTAATGCCACTATTTTATTCATTTTGGTGTTGATGGAAACACCAGAACAAGAATTTTTCAGTCACAAACCACCTCTTCTTAGAAGATAGATAGGATAAGTGAAATGGCGTTTCACATTCATTATATTTATTCTTTCTTCTTAGCCGTTGTAGTTTGGGTTAACCTATTTATAAATATTGATTTTGAATAAACGTTGAGTAACACATATCGAAGTTTTATCCTGGCTTAAACAGCACTTTGCTGATAGTTCATTGCACAAGTTGCATACCGTTCAATCTTTGTGGAGCGGCTATGGAGACATTTCACGGTATGTAAGTCCAAGACTTGAAACCACTTTTATTGTTAAATATATATCACCACCAATAGCTCCAGTGCACCCTCGAGGATGGAATACACACACTAGCCATCAACGTAAATTACAGTCTTATCAAATTGAAGCCAATTTTTATCGAAATTATGCATGCCTATGTGATGACCATTGTGCAGTGCCTAAACTGTTGGCAGAGTTTTCAGAAAACCCACAACAAATTTTAGTATTGCAGGATTTAGATCAAGCTGGTTTCTCGCAGCGTAAAGATGAAGTAGGCATGGCTGATGTGATATCAGGCATTAAATGGCTAGCTTATTTTCACGCTAGGTTCCTGCAAAAAGATAGTCGTGACCTTTGGCCTATCGGAACTTATTGGTACCTTGCTACACGTCAAGATGAGTTTAAAGTGATGGGTTCAGGTAGACTCAAAGAGGCAGCTCAGGCTCTAGACACCGCATTGAATAGGGCTAGCTTTCAAACTCTGGTTCACGGTGATGCGAAGTTAGCTAATTTTTGTTTTTCTGATAGCGATGATTCTAGTAGATTTGCCGCAGTAGATTTTCAATATGTAGGTAAAGGCGTTGGGGTGAAAGACCTCGCTTATTTTCTTGGGGCTTGTCTCAATCAAGATGATTTGTTCAAACATGAACACCTTTTATTAGATGAGTACTTTATGCAGCTCAAAGAGGCACTTGAGCACTATCAAGTAAAGGTGGACTTCACACACTTACAACAACAATGGCGTCAGTTATATTCTTTTGCTTGGGCTGATTTTCATCGATTTTTGTCAGGTTGGAGTCCAGATCATTATAAGATTAATTCTTATATGCAAAAGCAAACTGATATAGCCCTGGCACATTTATAAACCACGTCAATATTATGATAAGGTGCAAGATGAAAAATAATATTATTGTTTACTTCACACTATTACTTAGCTTAATTATTCTTGATGGTATTTGGTTAGGATTGGTGGCAAAGGATAGCTATCAGCAGGCTATGGGACATATTATCCGAGAGCAGGTGATCATTTGGCCTTGGATTGTTTTTTATTTATTTTATCCGCTGGCGATTTTGATTTTAGTCATTAATGTTCAATTAGCTAACCAGTCTGCGTATTTTTTTCTATGGCGCGGTTTTGTTTTAGGGGCCGCAGCTTATGGCACATACAACCTAACTAATTATGCATTAGTTGTAGACTGGCCATTTTTTATTACCATTAAAGATTGGCTTTGGGGTGCTATTTTGACTTCTAGTTGCTCTTGGATTGGTGGAATTGTATGGTTAAAAATCTCCATTTTTAGAAACCCTAAATGACATCTAAGCAAGTTAATAGTGTCCAATTAGTCAATAACATAAAAAATGCGATAGGCGCTAATCTATTACCTGGTTTGTGTTTACAGCTTTTTGCTTTGACAATTGGCTTAAGCTATTTTTATTGGCCTGCGTCGCAGCAAGCCTTTCATTTTTTTGCCAACTTGAAGGCAGAGTATGGTGCTTTGTATGCCACTGTTTCTACTTCTATCTTCGGCGGATTATTTCCTTTTTTATATCTGTTTCTAAGTGGTAAAATTCGATTCCTACCGGTTGCACAATTGTTTTTTTATATGATTATATGGGCAGCATTAGGCGGGTTGATAAATGGGTTCTATGGATTGCAAATTGTGTTGTTTGGTGAAGGAACAGATTGGCTCACCATATTAAAAAAAACCGCGTTCGATCAATTTGTATTTTCAGTATTTGTCACCTCGCCAGTTATTGCGTTAGCTTTTTTATGGAAAGATCAGCAATTTAATTGGCAAAAAACTAAAATACAATTTGATGAGCTGATCAAGTTGCAAATTCCCACTACAATCGTGACTACTTGGATTATTTGGATCCCCGCAGTGAGTCTTATTTATATGATGCCAACCAATCTACAAATTCCGTTGTTCAATCTAGTGCTTTGTTTTTTTGTATTAATACTGGCGATCTTAAATGTAGATGGTAAATAGCCGTATCAATTATGGTCTGATTTCAATAAAAATTTGTAATCTTGAGCACTGAACAACATCAATAAAGTGACAAACTTATTTGCTGAAACATTATCGATTTAAAGTGCCCTCAAATATGGCCTCAAGAGTGCGCTTAAAAATACTTAAATTGGCTAACAAATTGGTAGTGTTTCCTATTTTATTAAACAGTAATTAACTGTTTAAATGTCTCACATTTCATATCACTGCTGACTTGTGCGTTATCACATAACACATCACTAGCACCCAATTTATGTACTGAAAAATGATAAATCTTAGCGAGTAGTCTAGGCATGCCTGCTTCGAGTAACATTTGATAAAATAAATGATCCACTTCAATTTTTGACAAAGGAATATTGTCCAGATATTGATAAAGCGCATCATGTACTAAACTTGCGTGCATACAGAGTTGCCAAAATACTTTCTTATCAACCAGTTCGCCTTGTTCACTAATGGCTTTTATATTTTGTTCGCTATGCCACCAGTCAGGTGTGCCGATTAAAGCGACCCAAAAAAATAGTCGTTTAGGGGAGCATCCGTCCCAAGCATATGCTTTAGGTTGGGTTAGATCGTAGCTTACTGTTTTGTTAGCTAAGTTAACTTCAGAAGTTCCTGGGCTGACTATGATCTTATTGTCTTCAATGACTAACCAGTCACTATAAAAATATTTATTATCTGCAAGGGGAGTTATACGAACTAAGGGATAGTCGATATAGTTAATCCAAGGCCCTTCTCTATCACGGCTGGAAAATCCCCACTTTTGTTGCTCGACTTGTTTTGACTCACTGGCACGACGCTCACGTATATCCCACCCTGCTTGGCGAGGTAAAAACAAGCCTAAGCATATAATGGCACCCGCATATAAACTAGCTTTTACAAAGCTAGGGGAAAACCAAAGTAGAAATAACAATAGTATTACGCCAACTAACAGTGCTAATTTTAATGACATATCAATTTTTTTTACGACGGGTTGTGGCGTATTATTGAGATTATTAACGTTATTGATGTCGCTCATAGAAATCCTTGTTGAAGAGACAGTTAGATTGTTCTCCAGTATATGGTCGATAGTTAAAAACCTACAATACTTTGATACTTTTTAGTTTTGCAGGCGTATCGTATTAAGTTGTTAATGTCCCCATATCAAACTTTACTTCAAATTAAGAGATACACACTTTGCAATCCCCCAAAACTAGCACCGTAATGAGATGGTTATTTGGCCAACTTCGTCCTTATAAATCGAAAGTAGCTTTTGCTATCTCTGCATTAATTGTAGGTGCCGCGTCTTGGCTGGTGTTAGGCCAAGGTATTAAAGCGGTAGTGGATGATGGTTTTATTGCTAATAATGCTGACAAGTTAGATCAAACCATGTTCTTGGTTATGGGTATTGCCCTTGTAGGCAGTATTGCTGCTTATTTTCGTTTTTACTGGATGATTTGGTTGGGTGAGAGAGTTAGCGCTGACATTCGTCAAAATGTGTATGGGCATTTACTGACTCTATCACCGGCATTTTTTGCTAAAACCCGCACCGGAGAAGTGATTTCTCGGTTTACTGCCGACACCACATTATTGCAGTCTGTGGTGGGAATGGGCTTGTCTATGGGGTTACGCTCATGTATTACCTTTATTGGTGCATTGATATTGATGCTTTTTTCTAGCCCAATGCTGACCTTGTACGTACTCATTGCTGTGCCAATCGTATTACTACCGATTAGAGTATTTGGCGCTAAAGTAAGATTTCACTCCAAAAATAGTCAAGATAAGGTTGCCGATGTGGGAGCTTATGTAGATGAAACTTTACATGAAATTCATACTGTGCAAGCTTATTCTCACGAAAAAATAGACAAGACCTTGTTTCAATCTCGCATTGAGGACGTTATGGGGGCGGCGCAATTACGGATAAAATACCGTGCTTTGCTGGTGGCATTTATTATGGCGATTAGCATTATTGCTATCACGTCAGTAGCTTGGATTGGTGCTCAGCAAGTGTTATCGGGTGAATTGAGTGCTGGTGAGCTAACGGCATTTATGTTTTATGCAGTGATGGCGGGTGGTGCTGTAGCCACCATTAGTGAAGTGATTGGTGAAGTGCAAAAAGCGGCGGGTGCTAGTGAGCGTTTAATGGAATTATTAAACACTCGAACTAGCATTGAGTCACCTGCGGATCCTATTATTTTACCTGAAAAAATTAGAGGTGAAATTAGCCTACAAAATGTGAATTTTCATTATCCTCAAGCCAACAGTGTCTCAGTGATAAAAAATATCAATTTGGAAATAAAAAGTGGTGAACGCATCGCTTTAGTCGGGCCAAGCGGGGCGGGTAAGTCTACGTTGTTTCAGTTATTACTGCGTTTTTATGATGTGAGTAGTGGTCAAATACAATTAGAAAACAAAGACATCACACGATTAGATGTATCTGAGTTGCGTGATCAATACGCGTTGGTGCCTCAGGAATCCGTGATATTTGCTAGCAGTGTGAAAGATAACATTGGTTATGGTCGAACTGATGCTAGTCAGTTAGACATAGAGCAAGCTGCAAAAGCGGCTCGTGCTCATGACTTTATTAGTGAATTACCAGACGGGTATCAAACTAATTTAGGTGAACGAGGAGTACGCTTGTCTGGCGGTCAAAAACAGCGTATTGCAATTGCTAGAGCTATCTTAGCTGATAGGCCTATTCTGTTGTTGGATGAAGCTACGAGTTCTTTGGATGCTTCTAACGAGCAGCATGTTAAGTTAGCACTAGAAGAGTTGATGAAAGATAAAACGACATTGATTATTGCCCATAGATTGGCAACTGTTATCAACGCGGACAGGATAGTGGTGATGGATAAAGGTGAGATTGTTGCTATCGGCACCCATCAAGAATTAGTGGCAGATAATGATTTGTATCGTGAATTTGCACAGTTGCAGTTGGTCAGTTAAAAACAACCGCGAGCTACTAGCGAACAGATAAAAACGAAAAACCTTAAAGAATAGTAACCACAGAGGAAAATGAGACCACCGGTTGCCGAGCACCGGTTGCCGAGCAACGAGGAAAAGCACAAAAAGTTTAAATCTGTTGCTCGGTTTAGCCTCAGCGCTCTTTTTCCTCGGTGGTTTAACGCTTTTTTTATTAGATATTTAAAGGAAGGCAGTTTATGAAAATTGCGCAGGTGGGCGAAGAGGTCCTTAGGACACCAGCTAGGCAGGTTGAGCAGGTTGAGTTTGAGCAAGAGGCACTGGTCACATTTATGGATGGGTTGCTGGCGACTATGCTTGAAGCTAACGGCATCGGTATTGCTGCACCACAAGTGTTTGACCCTAGGGCTATTATGATTATTGCCTCGCGACCTAATCCGCGTTATCCCGATGCGCCAGATATGCAGCCTTTGATGATGGTTAATCCTTTTATTAAACAAAGTAGCGTCAATCAGGTCTGGGAGTGGGAAGGCTGTCTTTCTGTGCCAGGTTTACGTGGGCGTATTGAACGACCAGATTGGGTTGATGTGGCCTATCTGGACACAGAAGGTAAAGCTCAGAATATTAAACTAGAAGGTTTTGTGGCGCGGATTTTTTTGCATGAGTTTGATCATTTAATTGGCAAAACATGGCTTGATCATATCACTAGTACTAAAGACATTATGGCAAACGATGTTTGGATGACAACATTTACTTAAAGTTTTTGGTTATTAATTTTTATCAATTCAGTTAGCATAAACTTCAGATAAACCGTTTTTAAATTTTTTGGATAGTTACTTTGATTTCTTTTTGGGTATTTAAAAAAATTATTATCGCTATTGGCCTAACAACAGTGGCATCATTTTCTTATGGTCTGCAAAGCCAAGCATCTGAACCTGATATGTTTCCACAGTGCATCGAACGCTTACAACAACAGGCACGAAATGCAGGCGTGTCTGACAACACCATCATCAATATTTTAGGGCACGTTAAACCGTTGCCAAAAATTCTTAGCTACGATCGCAATCAACCTGAGTTTGTCCAGACTTTTACGGGCTATTTTTCAAAACGAGTAACTAACTGGCGGGTTAATAAAGGTCGTGAGAAACTGGTGGAGCATCGTGAATTCTTATCTGCACTCACACAACAATATGGCGTTCCAGCCCATTACCTGATTTCTTTTTGGGGATTAGAAACTAACTTTGGGGGTATTAAAGGTAAAATTCCTACTATCGCAGCTTTAACAACATTAGCTTGTGATCAGCGCAGAAGTGCATATTTTTCTGGCGAGCTGGTGCAGGCTTTATTATTGTTAGAACGTGAAAATCTTGATCCTAAAGAAATGATTGGCTCTTGGGCTGGCGCAATGGGGCATACTCAATTTATGCCAACTGCCTACATTAAATATGCTAGAGATGGCGACGCAGATGGCAAAGTTGACTTGTGGAACAACGAACTAGATGCGCTAGCTTCTGCTGCACACTTTTTACAAAATTTAGGCTGGAAAACAGGTTTTAGATGGGGTAGAGAAGTCTTATTGCCTGAAGGTTTTAACTATCAACTAGCCGGTAAATCGCAACCTCAACCCTTATCTTTTTGGTCAGAGCAAAAGGTAACAAAAGTGGGTGGTAAAACATTAGGTGATAGTGACTTAGAATCAGCGTTGCTTATCCCTGCTGGGTATACTGGATCTGCGTTTATGGTTTACCCAAATTTTGACGTGATCTTACGTTGGAATAATTCTGAATATTACGGTATTGCAGTTGGTCACCTAGCTGACCGTATCAGAGGGCAGGGTGCTTTATCAAAACCTTTACCTGAATTACCTAATTATACCTTGGCTGAGATGAAGTTATTTCAAGATAAGCTTAATCGATTAAATTTTGATGTAGGTGAAGCTGATGGAATTTTAGGTCCAGCTACACGTAAAGGTGTACGTGGGTTTCAAGTGTCAATTGGATTGATTGCTGATGGATATCCGTCGAAAGAAACGGTTGAAGCACTGATGAATGTGCCTTTGAATACAGAACAAGATAACAATAGCTGATGCTGGCGTGAGATTATATTTAGTTTGTATCGTATGTAGGCGTTACTAAAGCTCAGGGTTTAGTGCTTTTTTATTTGTTCATATAATAGTGTGCACAAGCACATTAATTTTATGAAGATTAATGGCTCACCAATAGTATTGATCTCTGCTATAATCCCGCCGGTTTTTTGAACAGCAACCAGCTGTATCTTTTAGAGAGTATCATGCCAACTATTCAACCAGCCTTACGAGCCAAACCTGTCGCCCGAATGAAAGCGGAGCGCGGCCTATTTTCCTTCCCTAAATATTGGGCGGAATGTTTTGGACCTGCGCCGTTTTTACCTATGTCACGAACAGAGATGGATGCCTTAGGTTGGGATAGTTGCGATATTATTTTGGTTACTGGTGATGCTTACGTCGATCATCCTAGTTTTGGTATGGCCGTCATTGGTCGTACATTAGAAGCGCAAGGATTTAGAGTGGGAATTATTTCTCAGCCTGATTGGCATAGCAAAGATGCGTTTATGCAACTTGGCGAGCCTAACCTGTTTTTTGGTGTGACCGCAGGCAATATGGACTCGATGATCAACCGTTATACGGCTGAGCGAAAATTGCGTCACGATGATGCTTACACACCACACAATGAGGGCGGAAAGCGTCCTGACCGTGCAGTAACGGTTTACACACAGCGTTGTAAAGAAGCGTATAAAAAACCTGTCATCATTGGTGGTATTGAAGCTAGCCTTAGACGTATTGCCCATTATGATTATTGGTCGGATAAAGTACGCCGTAGTGTATTGTTCGATTCTAAAGCCGATATGTTGATGTTTGGGAATGCTGAGCGCCCCTTACTAGAAATGGCGCACCGTTTTGCTGCTGGCGAAACGATTGATCAGATGCAAGATATTCGTGGTACTGCGGTTATTCGAAAAGAGCCGTTACCCGGTTGGCAAGGTGTGGATTCAACCCACCTAGACAGTATCGGAAAAATTGAACCTATTATTAGTCCTTACCAGATTATTGATGATAAATGTGCCGTTTCTTCTGAAGCTGAACGTCAAGCAGCAATCGAAGAACAAAAAGCACAACCCATAGTGATACAGCCGTTTACGTCGAAAACTGAAAGACGTAAACCTTGGGATAAAACCTATGTGTTGCTGCCCGCTTATGATGTGGTTCGTGCCGAAAAGACCCATTACGCTCATACATCACGTATTTTGCATAAAGAAACAAACCCTGGTTGTGCTCGTGCTTTGGTGCAGCGACATGGTGATCGCATCATTTGGATCAATCCACCTGCTTATCCACTAGAAACCGAAGAAATGGATGCTGTGTTTGACTTACCATACGCGCGGGTACCACACCCTAGCTATGGCAATGCTAAGATCCCTGCATACGACATGATCAAAACCTCGGTGAATATTATGCGGGGTTGTTTTGGTGGTTGTACTTTTTGTTCGATTACAGAACATGAAGGTAGAGTAATTCAAAGTCGCTCAGAAGAGTCGATTATTCGTGAAATAGAATTAATTCGCGATAAAGTTCCAGGTTTTACCGGTGTTATCTCTGATCTTGGTGGTCCAACTGCAAACATGTATAAATTGCGTTGTAAAAGCCCTAAGGCCGAACAAGCTTGTCGCCGTCTGTCATGTGTGTGGCCAGAAATCTGTGGGCACTTAGATACCGACCAAACCCCTACCGTTAATCTTTACCGTAAAGCGCGGGAAGTGGAAGGGGTTAAAAAAGTCCTGATTGCATCTGGTGTAAGGTATGACTTAGCGATTGAAGACCCGAATTACGTAAAAGAATTAGTGACGCATCATGTAGGCGGATATTTAAAAATCGCACCAGAACATACTGAAAAAGCCCCACTTGATAAAATGATGAAGCCAGGTATGGGTACTTACGATAAATTTAAAGAAATGTTCGACAAGTACACCAAAGAAGCGGGTAAAGACCAGTACCTAATTCCTTACTTTATCTCTGCTCATCCGGGCACCGAAGATATGGATATGGTGAATTTGGCGTTATGGCTCAAAGAGCGTAACTTCAAATTAGACCAAGTACAAAACTTCTATCCATCACCTATGGCAAACGCCACCACTATGTATCACACCGGTAAAAACCCGATACATAAAGTGAATCATAAGAGTGAAGACGTTGAGGTGCCTAAAGGTGAAATCCATAGACGTTTACACCGTGCATTTTTACGTTATCACGATCCCGCTAATTGGCCAATATTGCGTAAAACACTCAAAGAAATGGGTAAAGCCCACTTGATTGGCAATAGCCCTAAATGTTTAGTGCCTGCTGAAAGTCGCAATGAATTAAAAGGCCGCGACCAAAAAGAGTTCGCCAAACGGTCAGGTAACAAAGCATTTGCCAAAGGTAAAACCGCGAATGCAGTAACAGCACAGAAAGGGCTAACCCGTTTTAGTGATAACCAACCTCACAATGAAGCGGCCAAGGCCGAGAAGGCAAGTCATGGGAAGCCAAACAGTAAAAATCGGAAACCGCGTTAAACTAGACTAATTTAATATGTGCGAGCTCGATTGTGCAGATTAAACCAATAAGAGAGTGTTGAGTAATCAACACTCTCTTATTGGAATAGTGAAAAATTAACAGGTCAGCCATGTAAATATTTTCTCTTTAAGACATAAAGAATGAGAATACCGCTATCACTTCGGGTTTATTGATCACGTTGTGATTGGGTTTTTATGACTTTGGTTTCTAAGTATTACTAGATTTTGTGAAAATGGCGTTTATTTATATATAGTCACGTATATTCATACTATGACAAACACTCAAAGTGTTGATTACTTTAAAAAATCTTATTCTATCTCCAATATCTAGTTTTGACGACATCATATGGCCTGAAATTCCCAGCACCTGTTGGAGCGGTTCATCTCCGAGCCAGGTCATTGAATAAGTCTGGACAGTTTTTGAACCAGCTGCATCGAACTCACCAGAAACTATTTTCAATGTCCAAGAATTAGTGCCAATACTAGTCAACGTGCAGTTATGAATAGTTGGAGCAGAACCTTCTGCAGAAGCACAAATCAAACTAGGGCTGGGTCCAACACAAGAACTAAAAGGTAGAATTAATACCCTCACATCTCAAGCCTTACACTTGTAGTCAAAAACATTCGCAAAATGACTCCAAAAAAGACAAATTTCTCAAAATAGAAACGCCAGCCCCTCCATATCAATGTGAAAACGCTCGAAACAAGTGAAAATTCGATTGATTCGAGATGGCACATTAACTGCACTTGATATCGTAGTTGAAGTCTAACCAGCTAAATTTGTATATTTTCTATCGAAATAAGGAGTTTATCACGTGTCATTTACGTATCGCCCCGATATTGATGGGCTTCGCGCCGTTGCGGTTATCCCTGTAATCCTATTTCACGCTGATGTATCAAACTTTACAGGTGGTTATGTTGGCGTAGATATCTTCTTTGTAATATCTGGTTATTTAATAACTAACGTTCTTATGAAAGACATAAACCACGGAAAATTTTCGCTTCTTAGATTCTACGAGCGGCGTATCCGGCGATTATTCCCTGCACTTTTTACAGTATTGATTGTGTCGACCTGTGTCGCATCATGGATTATGTTTCCTTCTGAGCTTAATAACTACGGGAAAAGTCTATTCTCGGCCACACTGTTCTACTCTAATTATCACTTCATGTTTGATGCGGGTTACTTCACTTCACCTGCGGAGACTAAACCTCTATTACATATGTGGTCTCTGGCAGTTGAAGAGCAATTTTATATATTATTTCCAGTATATTTGTATTTAGCCTCTCGATTTTTCAAGAACAAAGTTGGTATTGCAACCGTAGCGATTCTGCTTGCTTCGCTCTTGTACAGTTTTGTTATCGTTTATACGGCACCAGCTGATGCCTATTATTCGACACCAGCGCGCGCCTGGGAGTTGATGGTTGGGTCTGTTTTGGCAATATACCCAAGAGGACGGAGCCTGACACCGCGAATGGCAAACTTCCTAACCACTATTGGTTTGAGCGCGATTATTTATTCAATCTTATTTTTTACAAAAGAAACACTTTTTCCTGGCCCTATGGCACTTTTCCCAGTTATTGGATCTGCGTTGATCATTTTCGCGGGGGAATCAAAGAAAAAATTTCGTTGGTACAATTCTGACATCAAATATTTTCCGCTACCCCGGTCTAATATCCTACTCTCTGTACCTTTGGCACTGGCCCGTATTGGTGCTCTACAAGATGTATGCCGTTGGCCCTGTATCCGACATTGAGATTGCTATACTTATAGGCGTGATAATTATACTTTCCTATATATCATGGCGATTTGTTGAGGGCCCATTCAGGACAAGAAAAATATTCCCTAATCAAAAGTCCGCTATTTTTGCTGGTGGCGCTGTTATATTTGCTAGCGCGTCAATTGGGGTTATCCTTATTTTAGGAGATGGCTTTCCCGCTAGATTTTCAAGTGAGGTCAATCGAGTTTTAGCTGTAAAAGCCGATAACTTAGAATTGTCTAGCTGTGGAATTTTAGATGCGCAGGCTAATCACGGACTAAAAGTTTGTCAACTGGGTGCAGATACGAAAGGTCAGCCAACGTTTGCCGTATGGGGCGATTCTCACGGTGAGGCGATTTTATCGGGCATCAACAAGTCTGCAAAACTATCTGAAATGAAAGGAGTGTTCATTGGTCGAGGAGGGTGTTTACCTCTGCTTGGCGTCCATCAAATTAGTCCAGAGTATGTGACGTGTGTTGATGCAGCCGATACGTTCATGCTCTATCTGTCAGAGCATCCTGAAATAGAGAAAGTCATCCTTATCTCTCGATGGGCGATTTATGCAATGGGAAAAAGGTTTGGAAATGAAAAAGGGCATACTGTCTACATAAAAGATATGGAAACAGTTTCGCCATCATTGGAAGAAAATAAAAGAGTGTTTGCCCGATCAGTTGAGCGTACGTTCGATAAATTGTCATTGCTCGAGAAGAAGATCGTAGTTGTAGCACAAGTTCCCGAAACACAGTGGAGCATCCCTGAGGATTCTGCAAGAGCCAAACTTCTAAGCATAGCGTTAGAGTTTAGACCAAAGATTAACGACTATTTAGCTCGACAGGCTTATGTCACCGAGGTAATCAATAAGTCTAAGGAAAAGTACAGCTTTGAAATAGTGCAACCCCACAAGGAAATATGTACTGGAGATTATTGCATGGTTTATGATGATGGCGTTCCTATTTATCGAGACTCCAATCATATTACAAACGCATATGCTGACAAGCTATCAAAGATCTTCGATCCGATTTTTGCAATCCTTTGATTCTCCTATGCTTTGCTTTTGGGAGGGACAGTAAAAGCTCGACTATAAGCCATAGTTTCAGTGCCTGCGTGAAGATCTAGATCCTCTCTCATGGCGGCTAACCTCTAGAGGGGTGATGCCCTAGCGGTTCGGTTAACTCTAAATTCGTGTGATTACAATTAATGGCTAGGCGCATTAATAAGCACTATTTCACTCAAATCACCTCTGCTTAACGATCACTAAAGTTGGTCATGCTGTCGCTATCGGTTTTCATCGCATTTTCTCTTTTGAGTTGATGACACTCAAATGCCAAGACACTTATATACCAGAGATTCACTGGTGAGCTACAGATCGTTTGTTAAGCAGCTCTCTGGAAGGCCAGCCCTGAACCGCTCAGATAAGAACATGAACTTTCTTTGCACTGCTGCATCATTTACGATGACCATTAGATCACGTGGTTTCGTCGTTTTGTGCCAACTCACCTCTAGCTTTCGCCTCATATTATGTCCTTGTTCATCAGCTCGCAAATTTGCGTCCAGCTACTCTGACCGCGAAAGATAGCTAAAATACAGATTCTGCAGGAGCAAAAACCTGCCCGACCAGACTTCGCGGTCAAACCCTTGCCATTCGCTAGTAGTAACTTCTAATAACGACAGGTTAAATAAACGGTGTTCTTCCTACCAAGAACTTTCATCTCATTAGTTCATGTCCATGCTGAATGTAAACAAATACTAATGCCGTTGATATCGCTAATTATTTTTACAGGATTTACCGCATATAGCATGTTGAACTCTCAAGAGTCGCTAATAGATTTTGCTACAAGATTGATGAGTTCTCTGGATACTGCTCAGGTTGGTATCGTTCTATACAAACTCTGTGCATTCTTAACGCCATGCTATGCCATAACATGCATATGGATGTATCAAGATAATAGAGGTAGAGGCAATAAAGTTATTTCTGATTTACCGTACTTTCTGATTTAACGTACTTTCTGATCACGACAGTGTTTGCTTCAATAGGCTCGTTACTGTATTTAGTTGTAAATACAGCCAAGAAATATCATAGGGAAACCAAAATATAACAAACGCATGTTGTTCGCCACAAATCTGGGTGTTAGGGACTCAGGGAGCTTTATTTACTTAGATTATATTCGTGGACTACTAAGTGGTTTTAGCAACCTTTGTGAAGATGGAGAAACTATTTTAGATAAGATTTGGGTGATGATAGACGAAAATGTCACCACGATTGCAGATATTGTCGTCACACAATGAATTGTTCGTAGGTTCCGGTTTCTCCCTTTTTTTAAGAAAACAGACCTATAGAAACCAAGGATATGCTGCTAACTTGTTAAGCGCCCCCAAAACGAGGGCTCAGTCATCTATATTATAAATGAGGTCCCGCGGAAGTAAGTGCTTTGCCTTCTTCATTATCAGTAAATTTAGTAAAGTTATTGATAAATAGTTTGGCTAGTTGTTTTGCTTCTTTTTCCCATTCAGATGGATGGGAATATGTGTTGCGAGGATCTAGAATGTGACTGTCTACGCCAGTTAATGTAGTAGGGAAAGCAAGGTCGAAATAAGGCAGTGTTTCGCATTCAGCGTTTTCTACTTCACCGCTTAATATTGCGTTAATAATAGCGCGGGTTGCCGCTAAACTGATACGTTTACCCGTGCCGTTCCAACCGGTATTGACTATATATGCGCTTGCACCAGCATCAGACATCCTTTGTGCTAGTACCTCGGCATATTGGGTGGGGTGTAAGCTTAGAAAAGCCTGCCCAAAACAAGATGAAAACGTAGGCGTAGGGTGGTTAACACCACGCTCAGTACCTGCTAGTTTTGCTGTAAAACCTGATAAATAGTGATACTTAGCTTGTTCGCTAGTTAGACGTGATACTGGCGGAAACACACCAAAGGCATCTGCAGTCAAAAAAATAACTTTTGAAGCATGCCCCGCTTTACTGACTCCTAATACTCGGTTTTCAATATGTTCAATTGGATATGAAACGCGGGTGTTTTCTGTCTTAGAATTGTCAAAATAATCAGGTACATTTCCTTTTATCACCACATTTTCTAATAAGGCGTTTCGTCTAATTGCGTTATGTATTTCTGGTTCCTTATCAGCATCCAAATCAATTGTTTTGGCATAACAACCGCCTTCAAAATTAAAGATGCCATCATCATCCCAGCCATGTTCATCATCACCAATTAGTGCTCTTTGCGGGTCGGCTGATAATGTGGTTTTTCCGGTGCCCGATAACCCAAAAAATATAGCCGTATCATTATCTTTACCCACATTGGCCGAGCAATGCATCGACGCGATGCCTTGTAGCGGAAGGAAGTAGTTCATCATTGAGAACATACCTTTCTTCATTTCACCGCCGTACCATGTACCACCAATTAATTGCATTTTTTCAGTTAGGTTAAATGCAACGAAGGTTTCGGAGTTAGTTCCGTGTTTTTTGAAATCTGGGTCTGAAGATTTTGACGCATTCATAACCACAAAATCTGGCTCAAAATTATCAAGCTGGTCTTCTGTTGGGCGAATAAACATATTTTTAACGAAGTGCGCTTGCCAAGCTACTTGCATAACAAACCTGACTTTAAGAGCTGTATTTGCATTTGCACCACAAATGGCATCCACTACATATAGCTCGCTATCTGAGAGTTGTTTCTGACTTAGTTCTTTTAACGCTTGCCATGTTTCTAATGAAATGGGCTTATTGTCGTTGTTATTGTCAGCAGTTTTCCACCAAACAGTATCTTTGGTTGTATCGTCTTTGACTAAAAACTTATCTTTAGGCGAGCGCCCTGTATATATGCCGGTGTCAACATTGACCGCACCTGAATCTGTCACGATGCCCTTTTCATAACCTGTTAAGGCTTCATCAGTTTCAGCGGCAAATAATGTGTCGTAACATGGATTATGAATGATGTTGCTTATATTTTTGAGCCCAACCGTTTTTAAATGAGCGTGGACTTTATCGAGTCTGATACTTTTCGAAACGCGAGGCTGCTGTTCTTTGATTGTCATAGTTTAATCCAATGGTAATTATCTGAGTGTTTTTGCGGCCAAATCATGTGTGTAAAATTTATAACGCTCGTCGTTGTACCGGACTGTTAATTTGGTGCGTTAGACTATTTTGATTTAAACACAAAAAATAAGAATAAATCACAATAACGATATTATCTTGGCTATAAGCGCTGTGAATAAAAGATTACAAAACATAAATAGATTTAAATTATCAGAAAATTACATACACAAATGTAAAAAACGGCGGATAACGAAGTTATCTGCAACAACAATGTTCATGCAGACAATTAAATACTTCAGTGTCAACAAGATAACTATGTAAATTAAAAAATAGAATGTACATGGATAGAGTATTGTGAATGTTGATAGATACCTGTTATTGAGGGTATCAATTTGACAAGTTTGAATGTGGTGAGAGAGGCTCTATGTTTTATACACCATTCTTTTTAAAGTAAATACACACCTAAAGCTTTTTACTAAGCATCAGAGCATTAATGTTGCCCACAAAAAAGAGAGCTCAAGGCTCTCTTTTTTGTGGATTAGTCTGTAATTAGACTTTTTTCGCAGCAGGTTTAGCAGCTAGCTTAGCAACAGCAGCAGTTAATGCATCAATCTTATTGCTTAACTCTTCAATTTTCTTGTCTGAGTCAGTGTTGTTGAAACCAAGTTTGGTACGAACTGTTTCAATACGAGTTTCAATTTCAGTCTTAGCTGCTACTTTAGTTGTCACTTCTTTAACTTTGCCTTTACCTTCAGTTTCAAGTTTTTCGCCTTTCACAACTAATTCATCAAACAATTTGTTTGAATCGGTTGAAAGAGCTTCAAAACGACCTTTAACTTCTTCATAGCCTTTACCATATGCACCGAGTCCAGCTAACCACACTTTACGAGCCATATCTTCTGCAGTGGCTGCTTTTTCTTTAATCATATCGATATTGTTCATAATATTTACTCCGTGGATGTTTAAAATTAGGTCTGTTGCTTCAATAGAATGCATCTTACGGATGAAAATTAGAAATCGCATACTAATTGCTCAAATTTATTGAAATACACGAATAAAACGTTGAAGGTAAGATGAATTATTAGAATTGTTGATGTCGTTACCGTTGTTTTGACCCATTTTTTTATCCATTCCTAAACTTTTTTTTTGAAGATTAACTTATTATTTAAACCAAAGTGCAGTCTAAAATACCCCAACAAGTGAGTTAAATTTACTTGATTGGTAATAGCCTAAATATTGATGAACATCATATCGTTGTAACGAGTCTTAAGGCCAAAACTATAAACAGTGCCCTAAGCTAAGTTCTGTTTGCTCAGTCCATTTCAAAACATTTATCACATAAGCGGATACCGCATGGTTCATAAGATATGGATAGGTTGGCGGCTTTAAAATTGAAAAACCTGATACATTTTAATCGTTCTAACTTAGGGGGAACCCCCTATTTTTCCTGCCTGTATTACTTGAGAGACTAAGGCCGTAAAAGTTAATAACAAGTATTTAACATCCGGGAAAGAAAATAACATGAAAAAATTTACCTTAAGTACATTGGCTGCAGCAATTATAATCACCACCCTGCCTTCACAAGTATCGGCACAAGCAGTTATTGGCGAACAACTAGCACAAGTATTGCCGACCATGAGTGGCGAAGAAACAATTATGGCAGTTGTCACATTCGAACAAATGAACGCAGTTTCGGTCAGTCAGATACGCGCAATGAAAGCTTTAGGTATATCTAAAGGTGTTCAGTTTTCTGCTGTGCCCGTGATGGGCCTTGTTGCTAATATCGCACAAATTGAAGCTATCGTTGCTAGAGACGATGTTCGCTCAGTCTGGTTAAACCGTAAATTAGACTATTTTAACGCCAGCTCACGTCAAATAACTGGTGTAGACAAAATACAAGGTGCTGAGTTTGCAAACCGTAATGGCGGTACCGAGTACACCGGTAAAGGCGTCACTATTATGGTGAATGATTCTGGTATTGATGCCACCCATCAGGATCTGTTTTTTGGTGATGTAGTGGTAGATAACGTTCAGGCCGCTACGCATTCATTGGATCTTGTAGAGACTGGCATTACTGATGGTTTTGTCATTCAGGGACAACCTAACACCGATCTAAATGTCGGCCATGGTACACATTGTGCTGGCACAATAGCTGGTTCAGGGGTTATGTCTGATGGAAAATATAAAGGGGTAGCGCCGGATGCTGACTTAGTGGGTTATGGCTCTGGAGCAGGCTTGTTTATTTTGGATGCTGTCGGGGGGTATGATTATGCCATTAATCACGTATACGACTATGAACATCCGTTACGTATTATGAGCAACTCTTGGGGGTCTGGCGGTAAGTTTGACCCTAAGGGCCCGGTAAACTTAGCGTCTTATAAAGCCTATAAGTTCGGAATTTTGTCGGTATTTGCTGCGGGTAACGCTGGATCTGGTGAAAATACTCATAACCCTTATGCTCAGATCCCCTGGGGAATGTCTGTAGGTGCAGGTGATACAAATGGTAATTTGGTCAACTTTTCTTCTCGTGGTTTAGAATATGAAACGGGTGATTTCACTATGCCTGATGGGACAGATTGGACCTATAACAACGAGGTGACGATTGTAGCACCAGGTCGCTACGTCATATCAACACGTTCATCTACTAATATGGTTGCCAACGGTAATCTAGCAGATTCCGTTATTGAGCCCGCTTATTTACCCTTTTATACGCGTATATCGGGTACCTCTATGGCAACACCTCACGCAGCAGGGGTTGTGGCCCTAGTAATGGAAGCTAACCCATCGTTAAACATCGATGAAGTGAAACAATTAATAAAAGAGTCGGCTACTAATATGCCTGGCTATGAAGCTTGGGAAGTGGGGGCGGGTTATATTAATGCGCGCGCTGCAGTAGCAGCAGCAAAGGGTTTTGATAATAACCAGAGAGATACAATCAACAACCGTTCAGATACAGAATTTTTTGCAAATATCGATATGCAAGCTCACAAGCTTTCTGAAGGAAAATTAGCTTTTGATACTGTAGAGTCACAAGAAATTGAGCTCGAAGTTGGTCCAAATGCAAAATTCGTAAGTGTGGGTGTCACTGCTTTGGCAGCGATTAAAGCCATTCTTGAAGATCCAGATGGAAATCGTTACGAAGGTGATTTTACAGCGCCTCTTTTAGCTGACAGTTCGGTTATTACTGCTCCTGCCAAATCAGGTACTTGGAAATTATCTATGCAAACCGATGCTTTTGGTCTAGAAGTGTCGCCCCTAGGAGCTGTCTACGAAGAGCAAGCTCAAACAGACGAAGCGAGTGATAACCGGGTTACTTACTGGGCATGGCAAGACGTATATCAGGGCTCAGATGGTATGGATGATGTGATAGGTCATAATCAACAAGATGCAATAGAAAACGCAGTTCTTGAGCGTTTGATGGACGGTCGCCCCTCTGGGCAGTTTAAACCTGATTTAATGCTGTCCAGAAAGGAATTAGCAAAGGCATTAGTTATGGGGGCAGCAGTGCGTCAGCATCGTAGCCTTGATAATGAACCAGAAACCACGATTACTGGCGTTGGTAACAGATATCGCACTTATGCTGAGTCAGTCGTTATGCCTGGTGCAGCGTTGAAAGATGCGAAACAACAATTTGGTCCAGTCATGATGGCTGATGATGGTAATTTCCGCGGTGGTGATGCGGTGAAACGCGCGGAGCTAGCCTATAGTTTGGTGCAAGTTATTGGCAAAGCACAAGCTGCTATAGATTTTGGCGATGATCACCAGGTTACCGTTACCTTCAACGGCCAGACGATAACGATTGCTGACCAAGGTAGTATTCCCGGTGACATGCGAGGATATGTGCAAGTTGCACTTGATGAAGAACTCTTAGGTGTTAGTTACAATGTAACACAAGATCAATTTGACTTAGAGCCTAAAATTGGTGCTAATTTTAATCCTGACAACGGCATCACACGAGCTGGCTATGCCATTATTGCCAATAAAATAGACTCGCTTTATTTTGTATCAGGCACCGCCTCTAACGCTGAATAACTGCGTAACACTAATGTATGTTCAACGCCCCGCTTGCGGGGCGTTTTTATTGGTAATCAACCCATCATTAGATAGGGGGAAACCCCTATTTCTAAGCCTTCATAATATCGACAGAATAGTTTAAAACAAAAACGTCAATTCTATCCATAATTAGAGCGAGTAAAGTGATGAAAAAATTTACCTTAAATGCAATCGCCGCTGCAACAATGGCACTAAGCATGCCGTCGGCAGTGTTAGCTGAAGCCGCCATTGGCGCGCAGTTAGCTGAATTTTTACCTACAATGACAGGAACCGAAACGGTTATGGCTGTTGTTACTTATAATCAATTAGAGCCTGTTTCGACAACCCAACTTGAGCATCTTTCTACATTGGGTATTAGTCAGGCGGTTCAGTTTGCTTCGGTTCCAGTTATCGGGGTAGTGGCTAACCTAGAACAAATTCAAGCCATTGCTAATCGTAGTGATGTACGCTCGGTATGGTTAAACCGTCATCTAGAATACTTTAATGCTGATGCTCGTCAAATTACTGGTGTTGCTTCAGTACAAGGTGATGATTTTGTTAAACTTAACGGTGTTGAATATACCGGTAAGGGTGTCACTGTGATGGTGAATGATTCAGGTATCGATGCCACCCATCAGGATTTATTTTTTGGTGATAAAGTCATTGATAATGTGCAGGGTCTTACTCACGCTAGTGCCTTAAGCATCGGTGGGGTTACAGAAGGTTTCATCATCAAGAACCAACCTAACACTGACACTAATTCAGGTCATGGCACCCATTGTGCAGGCACAATTGCAGGCTTAGGTGTCATGTCAGACGGTAAGTACACAGGTGCCGCTCCCGATGCTAAGTTAGTTGGCTATGGCTCAGGTGCCGTAATTGCTATCCTTGATACTATCGGAGCTTACGACTACGCCATTAGCAAGGGTGATAGTTACGACGAAGGCCCGTTACGCGTAATGAGTAATTCATGGGGTTCAAGTGGCAAGTTTGATTCATCAGGCCCAGTTACTTTAGTGTCATATAAAGCACATAGATTGGGTATATTGTCTGTGTTTGCAGCTGGCAATTCAGGTTCAGGTGAAGATACACATAACCCTTATGCCCAAATTCCTTGGGGAATGTCTATTGGCGCGGGTGAAAAAGATGGCACTCTCGCTGGTTTTTCTTCACGAGGTTACAAGTGGGAATCAGGTGATTTCACTATGCCTGATGGCACAAACTGGACATATAACAACGAAGTGACAGTCGTGGCTCCAGGCGTAGATATTATCTCTACTCGCGCTCTCACCAATGCAGGTGCTAATGGTGGTGCCGACGATGCAGAGGCGATGGACGCAACGCATGTACCGTTCTATACCATGATATCAGGTACGTCTATGGCAACGCCTCACGTAGCCGGAATTGTTGCCCTGATGATGGAAGCTAATCCAGGTTTGGACACACTCACAATCAAAAGATTGTTACAAGAATCTGCTACTAATATGCCAGGTTACGAACGTTATGAAGTCGGTGCTGGATATGTGAATGCACGTGCAGCAGTTGCAGCAGCGAAAAACTTTGATATGGACCATAAAGTAACGGTGAACAACCTACGTGACAAAGTGTTTAATGCTAATGCATTGATTAAAATCAGTGACAAGACCTTTACAGATAGCATATGGGTAACGCCCGCTGGCACAACAGAGCCAGTAGGATTAAAAAATGCATTTACGTTTGATGTACATGCTGATGCCATCTGGGTTAAAGGGGCAGCGAGTACACTTGCTAATACTTCTAAACTGGTTTTAGTTGACCCACAGGGTAATGAATACTTTGGTAACTTAACGTTACCAGTGCTTGGAACTGAAATGCGTGTTACTGCTCCGGCGATGGAAGGCACTTGGAGTGTCCGTGTAGACGGTCTGACGTCATTGTCTGGTGTTAATCCTGACCCGCTTGGATTAACCAATGGCCCCATGGCTCCTGATAATTTTGACGTTACCATCACATTTGAAGACTTGATTGGCTTTGATGGAGTAGACGATATAACAGGTCATCCATATGAAAAAGCGATGCAATATGCTGTTAGCAAACGACTGATGGATGGTTTTAACGACCGTGGTTTCCGCCCAGACGCAAAATTAAAACGTAAAGACCTCGCTAAGTACTTAGTTATGGGTGGTGCTGTTCGTCAATACCGCGATCTAGACAATGAGCCGCAGCCAGCTCTTAGTTCAGTCCCTACTAGTTATAAAGCATTTGTTGAATCTGTATCGGTTGGGGGTGGCGCATTGAAAGACAAGCTGCTCAACCAAGCTCCTATCATGCTTAGCGAAGGGGGTAACTTTGCACCTAAGGGACGGGTAAATAAACTAGATCTTGCCTACAGTCTAGTACAAGTATTAGGGCTTGAGTCGGTCGCTACAGCATTTGATCCTAGTGATGATATTACCGTTGACTATAATGGTCAGATTATTGTGTTAGCAGATCAAGATAACATTCCAGACGATATGAAAGGTTATGTACAAGTTGCAATACAGCTATCATTATTGAATGTTAACTTTGCCGTGGTTCAAGACTATTATGACTTGACGCCGCAGCTCACTGCAACCTTCAAACCAGGTTACAAAGTGACCCGTGCAGAATACGCTATTACGGCTGGTCGCTTTTTTGGACAATACTTCAGTCAGTAATATTAGAACGTAACCAGGAGGCCAATCGGCCTCCTTTTTTATTTGAAGTACTTATCACATGAATACATTGCCCTGTAACGAGGTATGTCAATTAACGTGAATTGGAAATAACCAAAAAAAGAAAAAATTTTGTATTAAAGCCATTTTAGCGGTTGCCGTTTTTGCCCTATCTTCAATGACACACGCGGGCCTCATTACTTTTGGCAGTCAGTCGATCAGGATGGTGATGAAATTGATATTATGGTTCAGAAACGTAAAGACAAGAAAGCGGCGTGACGATCCTTTAGAAGTTACTCAAAGGGCAACAAGCTGAGCCAATCGGGATCATCACTGATAAATTGCGCAGTTATTCAGCAATAGTGAAAGAACTCGCACCTGATGTTGAGCATTCTGCCAAGCAATACGAAAATAACCGATGCGAATTATCCCATCAACCTAGTCGACAACACGAAAGGCAGATGAGGAAATTTAATTCCCAAGGTCAGGCTCAACGATTTCTCTGGTGTCTTGGAATACGGATGTTTTGACATACTTTTATGCTAGTAGAATCGATGAATTTGATGCCTGTAGGCTTCCCCTTTAATGAGGTGAAGTAGGCGTACATATAGACAATAACTATTGGCATGACTTCAATAAATCGGGCGTAGCTGAGTAAATTTGGAAGTCTTCTTTGTAAATGTGAGATACATAGATAAGATAATAGTTTTTGAAATCTTTGTAATGTGACATATGAAAAATCATAACAATTGTCATGATTTCGCTAGTTATCATTCGACCATTATGTCGACGTTTTTGAGTCCCGTCTTCGAGTAATTGTTCTTATTAGAAAGGGATAAATATTTTTTAAAAATAATCATTATCGCAAAACAACTCAACTAACTTATTCATGCCTGTTCCTTTTAATATCCTACTCTCTTGGTCGGAAGATCGGATCTTGGAACAGGTATTTAGTTCAATTTTTTAAACAGGATTCAGGTTAGTTAAATTGGCTAGGGCGCCTTTAATTACAGGTTGAGTTTGAACGAATCTGACTCCGCAGGTTTCTTACTATGCTAGATAGAGGGATAGAAGTGTGGGAAGGCGGCAATGGAAGTTTCAAAAAAACAATTAGGTTTTTCAAAAGCATATCACTAAAGAATCAGGTTAAAGCAAATACTAGATAGTTCGATAACTAACATCAATCTCAGAACAGAGCTGTTTAATGCAATAATGCTCCGATTCAAGAACTTATTGCTTAATGCTGACACTTTCTAAATTGGAAAACTGAATGTTTGACTTTTTTGAGGACTTTGCAATATACATGGCTTTATCTGCGCATTCCATCAACTCATCGGTGGTAAGTCCATCATTAGGATAAATACTTATCCCTATACTAGCGGAAATTTGATAACCATCATTTTTCGAATCATCTGACTCTTCAATAACAATAGGGACAACTAGAGTATCTTGCAATTTCTCAGCTATCAACGTCAATTCGACAACATCACTCTTATTCTCAACTAATAGAATAAATTCATCTCCGCCAATTCTTGCAAATGTGTCTTCCCTCCTAACACATTTCTGCAACCGAAATGCGACCTCCTGCAAGACTGTATCACCAATATTATGACCACAATCATCATTAATTTGTTTGAAACTGTCTAGATCAATAAAGAATATAGCCAAACTGGAATCATTTCGGCTTGCCCTAGCCATCGCCTGAGCAATTCTCTCATTAAATAAATTGCGATTTGGAATATTAGTAAGCGGATCATAGTGAGCAGCTTTCTGCAACATAATCGACTCTTTCTCTCTTCTTAAAACCAAGCTCACTAAATAGCTGGCAGTTTGCATCAAATTCTTTTGAAATTGGCTGGGTTCTCGCTTTGAAAAACTGGACAACGCAAAAGAGCCAATAGGTTGATTATCTGCATCCACCACAGGCATAGACCAACAGGCATGTACGTTAAAGTCAAAAACATACTTTTGTAAATTTTTCCAGCGTTCATCCGTACTCGTGTCACACACGAATTGTGGTGTTCCTTTGTAAACGGCTGTTCCACACGAACCTGCAAACTCATCTGGAACAAGCCCATTTAAGTCTTCGCATGCTTGATTTGGAAGATTAGGAGCTGCTCGAACAAACAACTCAGTTCTGGATGCATTAAACAACATGATGGAAGCTAAAGACTCATCGACAATACCTTCGGCAATTTTGCAAAGCGAATCTAACGCGTACTGATAATCATTACCTGTTACAACGACCTCTAAAATATCCCTCTGTACTTTGACAAGTTTGTTCGACTCTTCGAGGGTTAACGGGTCTGTGCCGCTTTGGTGTTCTAACGCCACGTTTCTTTGAATCTCATTTAACACTCTATTTTTAATAATTATATGGACACTATTTTTATTCAGGTTCTCAAATTAACTTTTCGAGGTATGCTCTTAACAACCATTTAACATGCACTATAACGCGAAAGATATCTTATAGCTAGATTAAGCCTTTTCCAGTATAAAATGCGTCTGAGAGCTCAAATCTTGACCATGATCATGACAATAATACAAAAGCAATCATGAATATTGAATATTGAATATTGAATATTTAACCACCAGTGAAGCCCTTGATCGTTTTATTCAAGGAAATCAAGTCGTAGCTTTTACCATTAAAGGTGACAAGAATGAGTGATATCGATTTATTCAAAAAACACTCATAAAGTTTTGCTAGATGACATTATCTAAATCAGAGAAAGATATCCTGACTGACCCAGTCGTCATCGCCATTTTAAACATAGTTGCGAGCAGACCAATAATTTTCAACAACCTCCTGCGCCATTGTTTAGGTGTAAAAACTAGACTAATGCCTTCCAGCAGTAGTTTAAATAGGCTCGATTTACCACAGCCATTAGCATCAATAATTGCAGTGCAGTGTATCGGTTGAATGGTGGCAAAGGTATCGTCGAAGAGTCGCTGGGGCCAGGTTGTAGGATGATGTATTGTAAGGTGATCTTGAGCAGAATTATAACCTGAGTTGGCATTAAATTTGGTATTGATATTAATACGAGTGTTAATAACAAGCACACAGAGCGTGATTAGATGCCCTAAGCCCGAGTATTTATTTACGCAACTGATAACCGGTTCTAAAAATTTGCCAAACGATGACTAGTGCAATGCTCAAAAAGAATAAAATCATCGCAATACTGGTCGCAACATTAACATCGGATACGCCATAAAAACTCCAGCGAAAACCACTAATCAAATAGACAACAGGGTTAAATAAGGTCACTGTTTGCCAAAAAGGCGGCAGCATACTAATTGAATAAAAGCTTCCCCCCAAGAATACCAGTGGCGTAATAACTAGCGATGGGATCAATTGTAACTTCTCAAAATTATCTGCCCAAATACCAATAATAAAACCTAGGAGGCTAAAGGTCACGCAGGTCATTACCAAGAAAAATAACATAGCGAAGGGGTGGGCTATTTGTAGCGGAACAAAAAGTCCAGCGGTCGCTAGGATAATAAAGCCAACAATAAGGGACTTCGACGTGGCCGCACCTACATATCCCAGTATAATTTCGCGTGCAGATACTGGTGCTGATAATACTTCGTAGATAGTGCCAGAAAACTTGGGAAAGAAAATACCAAAGGATGCGTTTGAGATGCTTTGTGTTAACAGCGACAGCATTAATAGACCTGGCACAATAAATGACCCATAAGGTATGCCATCTATCTCATCGATACGCGAGCCAATTGCTGAGCCAAATACAATGAAATACAACGAGGTAGAAATAATAGGCGAAATGATGCTTTGCAACAGCTGTCTCTTATCCACCTCTCCGAGCCCACGATACCGTACTAGATCTCGTATGCCGTCTTCTGCTCTCAACACAACATACATCGTATG
>NZ_CAJXPA010000035.1 GCF_913058035.1 uncultured Paraglaciecola sp.
CTATTATTGATTTAAACCCATATATAGACGCAAACAGATGAATATCGCTGATTTATGCCTGTTTAATCAACAACAAGCGTCATTGTTAAAAACACTAATGCAATTAAAATGTGGCTACTAAAACCCATCAATAGATTTACCCAGTTAAAAACCTACCAGACAACGGAGTAAACCAGTATGTACCAACAAAACACACTCGCAGGTAAAGTTGCCTTTATCGCAGGCGGCACTAGCGGTATTAACTTAGGTATCGCCAAAGGCTTGGTAGCGGTTGGCGCCAGCGTAGCGGTATTAGGCAGAAACCTTGAGAAAGCGAAGGCAGCGGCCGTTGAGATCATGACTGAGGTCGGTGGCAAGGCAATCGCCTTGTCGGCTGATGTGCGCGACCCAGAGCAGGTACAAGCGGCGCTGCAATCGAGTGTGGACCAGCTAGGCAAGATTGATATTTTAATCTCTGGCGCAGCCGGTAATTTTCCTGCACCTGCAGTCGCTATTAATCCAAAAGGTTTCAAGACAGTAATCGATATCGACCTAATCGGTACTTATAATGTATTTCATCTGGGTTTCAACTACGTGAATAAGGATGCATCATTAATCGCAATTACTGCACCGCAAGCAATCAACCCCATGCCGTTTCAAGCGCATGTGTGCGCGGCTAAAGCCGGTATCAACATGTTGGTCAAATGTTTGGCTTTGGAATGGGGTCCTGCAGGTTTGCGCGTCAATGGTATTTCCCCGGGGGCAATTGACGGAACCGAAGGCGCAGATCGGCTAGCACCTAAAGGGCCAATTCGTGACGCCATGATTGGCAAAGTTCCATCCCGTCGGATCGGCGTTCTAAAAGATATCGCCGATGCAGCAATCTATCTCGGTTCGGATTTAGGTAAATATGTAAACGGGTCAATTTTGACCGTCGATGGTGGCACCGAGTTAGGCGATGCCAGTCTAGACTGCTTGACCATACCAAGCCGCTAAGCGAGCGAACGCTCTACATCAACCCGCGGGGTAAGGTCTTGAGTTTTGCACAAAATACAAGACCCAATCTTCAAACCCCCGAACTTTTGACTATCGATCGTCTGTTAGACTGGGTGCTGTTTTCAGACCTACCATTCTCATGCTTATGTCTGTAGCGAGTCCGGTTCTCTTAATAAACGTGGTGATCGGGACCGCAGTCGTGGCACAACAAACCTATCGCAAACAACTCTGGAATTAAAAATTAAATGAAAAAGATTAATAAGATCCTAGTTGGCAAACAAGTTTTTGAGTCTGATATGCCAGGAGATCAATATGATTAAGCGAATGAGCCGCTACCTTGGCATGTTTGGGCTTGTACTCATTACCGTAATTGTAGTGGCTTGGCTAACCTCGTCAGACCCAAAACTCAATCAGGCTAGTTTTGAAAAAACACCTTTGGTCGAAGGCCTTGCGCCTTTCGAGCATGCAACGACATTGGCTCAGTTTATCGATGAAGATGGTCGAACTGTGACAGTTCAGGTTATCGATTATTCAGGGGAAACAATTACTGGGATCAACCTCGCTGAGTTGGGCGGATCACCCAATGACAACCCTCTTCTTGCTTTTGCCTCAATTAGTACTGTTCAATTGAATGCAGCTAATGTGGATGATTTTCCAGCAATTAAAGTCGAAATATCGGATCTGTTACCATCTGGTACCCTTGGCTCCAGCCATCTCGGAACAGGAACCAACTTTCCCGAGCATGCAGAGGAAGCAGGTAGTCAATCTGTTTTTAACTTTCCAAAATTTGGAAAGGCGACGGCTGCACGAACTGAAGTAGCGGCTAAGCCCGGTGTATTGCTAGACTATGAAGTTGAGCTTTGCATCCGCTTCGACCGTGACATTGAGACAGTAATGGATTTTGATACGGCCGTAAAAGGTCTATTTCTTTGTGGTGACTTCACCAATCGAAATGCATTGGTTGAACTTGTTGACCCGGACAATCTTGATTCAGGGCATGGTTTCAGTGACTCAAAAAGTGGGCCTGATTTCTTTCCGACCGGACCTTTTATCGTGGTTCCAAAAGATTTGGCTAGCTTCGTTTCCAATTTACGGATGACCACAAGTGTCAATCAACAGGCCCGCCAAGATGCAAGAGGCGGTGAGATGACTTTGGACTTCAGGCAACTGGCTGAAAAATCGCTTGCGGATATGTCACAGCAGAGATTTCTCTACGCGGATGAATTCCACTATTTGGCACCTCACAAACGAATTGATAGCAATATGACATTGATGTCTGGTACTGCTGAAGGTGTTATTTTTACACCGCCAACGCGGCGGGATTTGATCGAGGGAGTCGTTCACTATTTAGCAGCTGGTGGTCCCTTGTCGAACAACACATTGATTGAGTCGGTCAAACAGACCTTCATCAGCAATGAACTTAACTCTGGTCATTATCTTCAGCCTGGAGATGTGGTTGAGTATCATTCTTCATATCTTGGAAACATCAATATTAGGGTCACCGAATAGACGGCCAATTGAAATTGACGTTGAGCAGACAGTTATTGATAATTTTGATTTAGCTGTAGCTCAAAATAATTAACCTGCGGGGTCAGGTTCGTCGAAAACTAAAGAACTGTGGAACGAATTATCAATAAGAATTAACAAGACATATATGATGACGAGCAGCCCCAAACAATAGTTTTCGGTTTTATTACGACGGGTGTTTTTATAATTCGAACTGCTTATTTAGTATGGTCTTGCAGTCGATTGTAGTGAGTATTATGAAAATATAACGACCCGGAGGAAAGCAAGAATGATGGTATTTTGCGGTTGTAGAAAAAATCAAAGCGATCATGACATCCATTATTGTAGTTGATTAAATGACGTGCTCTGATTTTGCTCTATGATGAATTAACAAGACACGCATGTTAGCGAGCAACTCCAAAACAGTTTTTGGGGTTACTACGATGGGTGTCTTTATAATTTTTCGCTTGATGGTGTGACGTCTTACCGGTATTCAATCCAAGGGTATTTTGTGCAAGGTCTTATGTAGCTCACTCTGTAGGTGAATTATTTTTAACTAGTGTATCTTGTTTAATTGTTGCGTTTAATCGGGTACAGGAATTGTCGCTTAAATATGGTGATTCAATTCCTCATCTGATTTTTATTTTCAATGGAGCTGACCCCAGAGGTTTCCGTTTTTGCTGTTATTTTGTGGTGTTTACGTGGTGTTTATGTGCTTATTATGTAGTTACTTTGTGTTATTGTTGCACGCGTAGGTCCTTAACTGCTTACAATAAAATCACAGAGAATTCCCTTAAAGTGGTTTAGCTCTAAATGTGGAAAGGATGTGTATCTAAAAATGACAATTATAAAGCATCCCAAAAAGATAAACCCGCTGCTAAAAGATGCTGAGGCCAGCACAAACCAATCGCCATTCAAGTCAGTAGTATTGTCCGCCAAAGATGAACTTCTGCACGAACTCCAAGAACACCAAATTACATTGGAGATGCAGAACGAAGAGCTACAACGTACACATGCTGAATTAGAAAATGTCAAACAACGTTATGCAGATTTGTATGAATTCTCCGCAGTTAGTTATCTCACAGTAAGCCATAAAGGGGTAATCATCGCAGCGAATCTGTCTGGTGCAGAGTTGCTGTGTGAACCTCGGCAGAAATTGGTTGGTCGTCCCTTATCCCAATATATCAGCCGCGAAGACCGCGACCGCTTGCATCTACGTATTATGCTTGCGTTTAAAATAGGTGGATTTTTGCATTGCGAGCTTAAAGTGCAGCGTGCCGACAATTCGATTTCCCATGTTCTTTTAGAATCTAAAAGCAATGGTGTCGATGACAAGACGAGCTTACTCATTACGCTATCTGACGTCACTGAGCGTAAACGAGCAGAAGAAGCGATCCAAGCCGCTTCGCAATATTCTCGTAGCCTGATTGAAGCCAGCCTAGATCCATTGGTCACCATCAATGCCGAAGGTAAGATTAGTGACGTGAATACCGCGACTGAGAAAGTGACGGGTGTAAAGCGTGCCAGCCTGATTGGCAGTGACTTTACTAACTACTTAACCGATCCTGAAGAAGCCCGTAACGGTTACGAACAAGTATTATCGCAAGGCTATGTCACAGACTATCCGCTAGCGATACGTCATGTATCAGGTAAGGTCACCGACGTACTCTATAACGCCAGTGTATACAAAGACCTCGAAGGCGATGTGCAGGGAGTTTTTGCCGCGGCACGCGATGTGACTGAGCGTAAACGAGCAGAAGAAGCGACTCAAGCCGCTTCGCAATATTCTCGTAGCCTGATTGAAGCCAGCTTAGATCCATTGGTCGCCATCAGTGCCGAAGGTAAGATTACTGACGTAAACACCGCGACTGAGAAGGTGACGGGAGTAGAGCGTGCCAGCCTGATTGGCAGTGACTTTGCTAACTACTTCACCGATCCTGAAGAAGCCCGTAACGGTTACGAACAAGTATTCTCAGATGGCTATGTCATAGACTATCCACTAGCGATACGTCATATATCGGGTAAGGTCACCGACGTACTCTATAACGCCAGTGTATACAAAGACCTCGAAGGGAATGTGCAGGGAGTTTATGCTGCGGCACGCGATGTGACTGAGCGTAAACGAGCAGAAGAAGCGACCCAAGCCGCCTCGCAATATTCTCGTAGCTTAATTGAAGCCAGCTTGGATCCATTGGTCACCATCAATGCCGTAGGTAAGGTTACTGACGTGAACACCGCGACTGAGAAAATGACGGGTGCAAATCGTGCCAGCCTAATTGGCAGTGACTTTGCTAACTACTTCACTGATCCTGCAGAAGCCCGTAATGGCTACGAGCAAGTATTCTCAGAAGGCTATGTCGCAGATTATCCGCTAGCGATACGTCATGTATCAGGCAAGGTCACCGACGTAATCTATAACGCCAGTGTGTACTACAATGCAAAGGGTGAGGTTGCAGGCGTTTTTGCCGCGGCACGCGATGCAGATCTGGCGTTAACTGCCACCATTTTCGAGTCTCAAGAAGGCATGTTTATCACTGATGCCAATGCCGTGATCCGACGCATTAATAAAGCCTTTACTGAAATTACAAACTACGCAGCTGAAGATGCTATAGGCCAAAAAATTGAGCTGCTTAGGTCAGGTTTTCATGATGAAGCTTTCTACACCAAAAAGTGGGAGATTATCAATAACACCGGCATGTGGGTAGGTGAAACTATGGGTATGCGTAAAAATCGTGAAACATATCCACAGCATCTAAGCATCACGGCAGTGAAAGATATTAAGGGTATAGTTACTAATTATGTGGCCACGTTGACCGATATTACCAAGAGCAAAGCCGCTTCGGATGAAATTAAGAATCTGGTGTTCTATGACACATTGACACACCTGCCTAATCGTCGCATGTTGATGGCTAAACTTAAACAAACCTTGGCTACCGGAAGCAGAAGCGGCGCTGTACTGTTTTTAGATCTTGACCAATTTAAATCTCTCAATGACACACTGGGACATGACATGGGTGATGTTCTGCTACAACAGGTGGCAAGTCGTCTTAGCAACTGCTTAGGAGATGCTGATACCGTAGCACGTTTAGGTGGTGATGAATTTGTCGTTTTACTAGAAGACTTAAGTGAACAGCCCATTGAAGCGGCAGCGCAAACCGAAACGATCGCTGAAAAATTACTGAACGCACTTAACCTACCTTATCAACTGGGTACGTATGAGCATCGCAGCACCGTGAGTATAGGGGCCACGCTATTTAGTGCTCATGAAACAGGGTCAGATAACATCATCAAGCGAGCTGATATTGCTATGTATCAAGCAAAAACGGATGGACGTAATATCATACGTTTCTACGACCCAAAAATGCAAGAGATCATCGCCAATCGCGTTAATATGGAACGTGAGTTACGTCAAGCTATAGAGCAACAACAGTTTCAGCTTTATTACCAAATACAGGTAGATAGCTCGGGTCATCCATTGGGAGCAGAAGCCTTAATCCGATGGATACATCCTAAACGCAATATGATTTCACCTCTACAATTCATTCCGTTAGCAGAAGAAACAGGACTGATTTTACCCATTGGACAATGGGTGTTAGAGACGGCTTGCGCTCAACTGGCCATCTGGCAGAAAAATGCACATCACAAACACCTCATACTGTCGTTGAACGTTAGCGCCAAACAACTCCATCAAGCAAACTTTGTGACACAAGTACAGGAAGCGATACAGCATCACGGAGTTGACCCAACGAAACTCAAGCTAGAACTGACGGAGAGTATGTTGGTCAAGGATATTGAGAGCATTATTAATAAAATGAATGCACTAAGCAAAATAGGTGTTCGGTTCTCATTAGATGACTTTGGTACCGGCTACTCATCACTGCAATATCTAAAAAAACTGCCTTTATCTCAATTGAAAATAGATCAGTCGTTTGTGCGCGAAATTGTTGTCGACGAAAGCGACCTCACCATCGTAAGTACGATTATCGCCATGGCGCATAGTTTGAATTTGGAGGTGATTGCTGAAGGGGTTGAGACCGAGGGTCAAAGACAACTACTTATGAACAATGATTGTTTGCAATTTCAAGGCTATTTGTTCGGTAGGCCGGTGCCGATTGATGCATTTGAGGCTTTGCTTAGTTTAAGTTGATTGGTATCGATGGTCGGATAAAAGGGCTTAGGTACAGATTTTAAACGTCTTTACACCTCAACTTAACAGTCTAGTTGTGAGCCTCTAAAGAGATTTAGCTTGCTATCACGACTAAATACTTAAATTATCGTGTTCAGAACAAAGTTAAATTAACTCTTTCGCCATCCAAGTTTCCTGCCAGGCGGCAATGTATGTAAGCGTCTACCTGTTAGTGATGTCAGTTCGCTTTTAAATCTAACATTACCTAAGGCCATACCTGACTGAGTGGCGGCTCTCATCTCTTTTAACAATATCACCTCGACATGACTTGTAAATAAATGACGCCAGGTGGCATGGCGCTCAGTATCATTGATACCTAACGCGGTGAATAAACAATGTGGTGTGTATAGATTTGAAACCTTACCTAATACATCTATCTGATAGCTCGATTAGGGAGTCTTTATAATTTACACTGGCCTCAAGGTTGCTATTTTTTGCGTATTAAAAAAACTACTTGTCAGGTATTTTTAATAACAATAAAGGTAATTTAACTACTCTTATTTTGTTAGTGTCGACCTTTATGCAATAAGGAAGTCGTTCGTTTGAGCAAATCAATTAAGGGGTTAGTGATTTTGCGGTTTTCTGTCTAAATACGTTTGTCGTTTACAAATACATGGATGGTACTTTTACTTTGCCATTTCGGGCACAACAGTTGATTATTTATTTTGAAAAAGGATTCCACCGATTTATTGCAAATAACAGTGAAACTGAAGAACTGGCTGCCCTAGATGATGATCTCACTTCAATAAGCCTTAGTGTTGCATCTATCGACAAAGTTGTTGCTAGCAAAGTAAATATAGCCACACCACTTCATAGGGAAGTGCCGTCCATAAGTAGTTCATGTGCTAAGAGACGTTTTGGTTCAAAAAAAAACGAAAAGTCATTTTATACTTGGACTGATCATGTAGGAACGCGACACATCTCCGATAAAGCTCCAGACTTTGATTATACATCACCAGTATCTATTTTAGGAACTTACCCCGCATCGCAATTTATAGTAAGGTTTATGGGTAAGCCGATGAGCGTTGGTTTTCAGAATGAACTGAGTCAACGCTTAGAGCGTTTAACAGAAGAATATGCACAAGTGCTGGATGTCACCACCGTTCGCGAAGTAAGATTAAAATTTCGGTTCTATAAACAACAAGCTGAGTTTGATCGTTACAAAAAGCTTGTGGCACCTAAAGATCTATCACGATCTGGTTTTTATCGGCATGCTGCAAATGAAATGGTTATTCTGGTTACTGACGAGGATGCAGGTTTACGCACTAGCATTCACGAATCGGTGCATGCGATAAATCGAGCGTTATTTGGCAGCATGGCAAGATGGCTAAATGAAGGTTTGGCACAAGTACTTACTGCAAACACCTCTAATACTGAAAGTAAGGTACCACGTACAAAATATAGCATGCCTAAAGGTAAGTTATTTAGAGCGACAGATGAAGATTGGGCTGGTCCGTTGCGCAATCAGCTGTATCTATCAAGTAAAGCATTCATTCATCAGCTCATGGCGACTGAACGAGGCCGTAATAGTATTGCTCGATTATTGTTGGCAGAGCAAGTAAATGGCTGCAATGACCTAACTAGCGGTGATGTATCGAAGATTCTTGGTTGAAGCTATGATAACTCACTAATTTCAATCTCTGGTGGCTTCGCCACTGCTTTCTCGCACGATCTGGTCTTGAATTTTTTGCAAAATACAAGACCAGACTCTGAGGTACATGCTGAGGTAAACGGATTAAACCTGACTCCACAAGTGGGTCGATTTTTTTGCAAAAACAAACAGCGCAAAATAAACGCCCAACTTGCTCCGCTGTTTATGCGAAGCGTAATTTTTATCGAGGTAACTGTTATGATTTCTTGGCCATGCATGCTAAAACTTGATGGCGATGGTGAGCTTATTTACTTAAATTCATTACGAGATTTCAACTTGGAATGTTGTGAATTTATCTTTAGTGACGATGATTATGTTATCGACTCACTAGGTCACTGTTATTTAATAGAGTACATTTCAGACGCACTTGGGTTAATTACAGTAAACCGAATGTTGTCAACGTATGAAGTTTCTAATTTAATACGTGCTCATGAATTTAATAAAGCTTCACTTTGCCTCACTAAAATTCATTTTTTAACAGTCTCTGAAGCTATTAAGTCATTGTCTAATTAAAATAAACATAACAAGAGACTGTTGTGTCAAGAAGTAAAAAATCAACAAAACATCCATGAAAGCGAGCAACCCCAAAAAATAGTTTTGGGGTTATTACGATGGGTGTCTTTATAATTTAATAGGCCACGCCGTCAGTTATTTTTAAAGTTTCCTCTGTTTTTATGTCAGTTATTTTTACATATTGTTAAGGATGGGAATATTTTATTTTATAACTCATTGTTTAATATAGGTAACTTTTTTGGCATGATAAGTGCATTTCTTTGTGTAATGACGACTTGTCATTTTAAGAATTATCTTCAGTGATTGTTTTGACGGGATTAAAGGAAATATATAATATGAAAAATATTTTAGCTGTATTAGCTTTTTGCAGTTTATTTGTTGGACAAGCAAGTGCTGGGCTTATTTACCAAGATGATTTTGGTACGGGTGATAATAAACAATTTCATGATTCTTTGGGCGCCTGGAATGTAACTCAAGGCAATGTCGAGCTTTGGAATATTCCAGGTTGGGACGGGTATGCAGTAGATTTAAACGGCTATCCTTCGACTCTTGGTGGTATTGAGACATCTGAAACATTTATTTTTTTAGCTAACGGTTCCTATGTACTTTCGTTTTTATTGGGTAACAATCAACATCTATATGATAATGGGATATTGTATGGGTTTCGAAATGACGACGGTATTCTTGCTTCTGGCGAAATTGGTAACTTAGAAAGTTTCCTAGAAGATTTAAACGTTAAATCAACAGTTATAAGTTTGTTTTTCTCTCCAAAAACTGATGTTGAGGCATCCATTTTCTTCACTTCCACTGGAACTGCTGACCTTGGTGGCGCAATTATAGATAATGTGAGTTTGGTGCCGGAGCCATCAACTCTCGCTATCCTAGGATTAGGTTTAATGGGTTTAGCATCACGTCGACTCAAAAAATAAGTTTAATAGATACACACGAATTAACAAGACACCCATGAAAGCGAGCAATCCCAAAAAATAGTTTCGGGTTTATTACGATGGGTGTCTTTATGATTTGTTACGGCATTCAACAAGGCATTGGCTATGCCTAAAGCATCGAAATACAGATCAAAAAAGTCATTTTACCCCTTAGCCAAATACCTTTACTGACTAGACACATTATTGTCTGGTGTTTTTTCTAGCTCCCTTAATTTTTTATCAACACTTCTGCTATACAGTTTTCGCCAATTTTTTTCTAAAGGGCCTTGCTCATATTTGAACAAATAAAGATTGGCAATCAAAATTTGGATTACCGTAAAACTCAAGGCAATTAAAAAATAGTCAATATGAGTGGCCGTCAACTCAAAATTAGGCACAATCCCACGCAGTAAGATGGCCATCACCACAGACTGTAAAATATATAGACTAAAGGCCATTTTACCGGTATTGGCCAATAGTTGTGAAAATCTGCCGCTGGTTTGACACAGCTTCACAATGACATGTGCGTAAACTAATCCTACAAAAATTGCTGATATACTCGAAAGCAACGGGATCACTTCAGCACTGAGGTTATCAATCAATAACTGAGGAGCAATCAACAAAAGTGTACTAATGATGCTAGAAATAACAATTTTAGTAAAAGTCGAAGACGAAAAGCCTTGTGTAAAAAAATCTGTTCGGTAGAGATATACTCCCAAGTACATCAGGCCTAACGTCTGCCAAAAAATACATAAAGGCGACATGATCAATAAGCCAATCGAAAATCCTGCGTTGATCAAAGTCTGAAATCCATAATTACTCTGCCAGGTTTCAATATCTTCTAAATATTGCTCAGATCCTCTTACAATCAACTCAGTTGGATCGGCAAAGGCCACGAGTAAAATGGCAAACAGTAAAATTAATGCGCTACCAATCACCAAAAATTTACGAGCTTTTTGCAGCAAAACGTCTGGGTCATGGGATAGACCTTTGATTAATACAAAACCGACCACGCTGTATAACATCAGAATATCGCCACCAAAAATCAACACGCCGTGGAAAAATCCAAACAACAACAACCAGTTCAGTCGAGACTTTAAAAATATAGTGGTATCCATACCTCTGCGTTTACACGAATCGTATTGAATTGCGATCCCAGCGCCGAACAGAATACAAAACAACGTTCTAAACCGACCATCAGCAAAAATACTGTAAAACAAAGTCATCAATTTATCTGACATCAACATAGGATCAAATGGCACATAACCCAGATAAATATTGGCGTGAAAGGGAATATTCATAAAGAGAATACCCAAAATGGCGATCCCACGAAGCACATCGATAGAAGTAGAACGCATTAAAAATATCCTTATACTGCAGATTAAGTTGAAGTCTTATTGCGGACTCAGTAACGACTCATGTCAAGTAAGTTATTATTCAACAAGCTTGACTATAAGTTTACTCTTACAATCATTTTAACAAGACTTTTTAGAGTATTAACCCTACCGCAGTGAATTTCATTAAGAATAAAAGAGCTCATATTCCATTTAAATAACACAACCTATTTTTATAACTAAAAGATAGATTATGTTAATAGCCAGAAAGTAATGAGCTTCCGGTGTTGGCGTGCCTGAATAATTAATTCAGCGAGGGTATAGTCGTCATGTGATATCTGCATGTGAACAGGATATGCAAGCTTATGTTGACTGGCTTAAAACGTATTCAAAAAATATATAAAATTAGTGCACATGCGTGGCTGTTAATGACCAATCATGTACATTTTGTTTACTCCAAACAGTGCCAGCGAAATTTCGCAAATGGTGCAGTCCCTTGGTCGAATATATGTGTCTTATTTTAATCATCGTTATAACTGAACAGGTACATTGTAGGAAGGGCGGTTTAAACCCTATTTGGTGCAAGAAGAAACCTACCTTATGTCAGTTTATCGATATATAAAGTTGAAGCCCGTGAAGGCACCCAAGGAGGATGAGCAAGCCGTTTACTTTTGGTCAAGCTACCAATGAAATGCCCATGATAAAAAGAATGGTTTGTTAATACCTCATTTTCTTTACACTCGACTTGGAATTAATGAAAAGAAGCGTCAGTTAGCGTATCGCGGTTTGTTTGTACAACAGATAGAAGGTAGATTGTTGGAAGATACTCGCCAAGCGACGAGCAAGAAGTTAGCGCTAGGTAACGAATACTTTTTTGCTAATATTGTGAGTCTCACAGGGACGGGTTCTTGAGAGAAAACAAGGCAGGCAAGTCGATTGGCGCAATAACAAAATGAGATCAAAGCTTTAAATTGACCATGATTCTTTTACTGTAGTCGACAGGCCAAAGTTCAGTGCCTAGCTAGCGCCCGCGAAGCTACAGTGGTCGTCTTTACACATTCAAAAAAAAGATCATCAATCTCTTGTTTTGCTTGATCTTCTGCAAACTTAAAGCCCATTTCAGACCGAGGGTTGACATGGCGTATCACACCTTTGATGGCGATAGGCAAAGCCGATGTGGGCAAGGTTAAGTGGATCTCCATTTTACTTTCACCAATGTCAGTGGGAATGGCAGAGAAGAGCTTTATTTTGATCCCAGAGTAGCTCATGTCGACGACCACACCTTGCAGTAAAATTTTTTCAAGCGGTGAAGTTTGATATATGGTGATGTTGGCAAGTACACCTTTGGGCTCAAATCGTTGATGTTTTCTTTTTTCAATCATGTTGATCCCTAAAATTACACTCTTTGGCACAATCTGTAAGCAAGATGCGGTTAAATACTAAGCCTATTTTTGTGCATCTAGTGCAAATGGAGCCAGAACTTTGTAACGGCAGTGTCTAAACTTTCTTTAATCACGTCTTTGTAACAATTAACAAGACATATATGATGACGAGAAACCCAAAAAATAGTTTTCGGGTTTATTACGATGTATGCCTTTATAATTGGGTCGTTATTTTGTGGCATCTTTAGCGCACTAAACCAAGGGCAAATCGCCAACGTTGTAAAATTGCAGTATTGTTGCCATTAGGCATCGGGACAATTGAATTGGCTGGTGGACTTATAAGATACATGATTGTAGGTATCCACCTGCTCCCCACAAAAAATAAGAGTACTTTCACTCACGTTGAACAAGGCGTTTTATGATAATTGTTAGGCCAGTAGAGATTACAGATATAGATCATCTTATGGAAATTGCGTTGGCAGCCTCCCCAGGAATGACAACACTGCCACCAGACAGAAAAGCTTTAGAACGTAAAATATTAATTTCATCAAAAAGCATCACCAGAACAATTAAAGATCCTGGCAGTGAAGTCTACTTGTTAGTCATGGAAGACACTGATACGGAGAAATTAGTGGGTACAGCAAGTATCATCGCTAAGTTAGGTATTGATGATCAGTTTTATTCTTATAAGCTCAATAAGCAAACCCAGTACAGTCGACAAATAAACAAGAAAGTGACCGTAGAAACCTTACACCTCACCAATCACTTTGAGGGGTTTGCCGAAGTGGCCACTTTATATCTCACTGATGCTTATCGCAAAAATGGCAACGGCAAACTACTAGCACGCAGTCGCTATCTGTTTATGGCCGAATTTAGAAATAGGTTTCCTGATAAAGTTATGGCTGACTTACGAGGATATTTTGACGAAAATGGGCGTTCACCTTTTTGGGAAGCACTAGGACGCCACTTTTTTGATATGAGTTACTCTGAGGCTGATCTTTATGGTGCACTTAATGGCAATCAATTTATTGCTGATTTAATGCCAAAACACCCTATTTACGTCAATTTATTACCAATGGATGCAAGAGCGGTGATTGGACGGCCAAACGATCAAGGCAAGCCAGCATTGGCGATGCTTGAAAAGGAAGGCTTTAGAAATAATGGTCAAGTGGACATTTTTGATGGTGCCCCCAGCGTAGACGCTCATATCGATGAACTAAAGACAGTCAAAGATAGTCACAAAGCCAGAGTAGGTGGCATCATGGCGCCTCAAGGTGATCAAGAATATTTGGTTTGTGCCGGTAATATTGAGTCCTATCGTGCCTGCATATGCTGTTTAGAGATTGAAACTGATGGCAGTGTATTATTGCCACAAACTGCCTTAGATGCGCTTAATATTGGTATTCCTGATTTAATACGCTACTCAGTCTTATAAATGAGCGCGATTTAACATGGCGCCCATCGCAATTTAACTCAATCATTAGAGCCATTAACGAATTAACCAGACAGCCACAATAACGAGCAGTCCAAAAAATAGTTTTCGGGCTTATTACGATGGGTATTTCTATAATTTACTATAATTTGAAACGTTTTTATTTTGTTTGCAAAGCCTTATAAAGTAGGCAAACCTTAAAATCAACATCATCTCCACTGCGGTACTTTGCTAAAATTCGTTCGGACTGACGCGCTATCTGACGCCTTAGTTCGCGCCTTGCGCCCTTAACACGCGGAACAGATGTTGTATCATAAGCACTGGTTTGATGTCGCATCCAAGCCATTACTGCCAAAGCCGCCTTATCATTCAAGGTTACCGATGAGCTACGCGCTACTGTGCCGCTACCAACGGGCACCGCGTGTTCTTTTACCCGCTTTGACAATTGCTCAACCAAATGGTGATATTTTTGGTCAAAGTTGAGAAATTGAATGATCGCTTGTTGAAAGTCTTCGCCGAAGACTGTTTCCTTTTCATCGCGGCGAACTTTGACTTGGGCTAATTTTTTTTGATGTTTGGGATCGGCTCGCTGAGCTTCGACAAGTGTTACCGCTTCTTCAATCTGTTCTTTTGCAGCCCAAACGCCGTGAGAAAATGCCTTGCGGCCTTTTTTTTCCTGGACTGTCCAAGTCGGCCCTAGGGATTTCACCTTGCGTGTAACCGAGGCATCTCCGGCAGGTAAATTTTTCCAACCTGTAGGCACTGAAAAAACCTTGCCCGTTTTATCCTTAAGGTCACGATCGGACTTAGTGATTAAAAAGCTGCGTGTTTCTGTAGGCATTGATTACTTCCATTTAGTTCTTCGATTCTATTCTTTGATTTAATAATCTCATTGATTAATTGCCAACAAATATAACAACACCAGACTGTTCTTCAAGGGCACTGAAGATGACTGTTCTTGACTCTGTAAACGTTGAAATACTCTGTTGCGGATTGTACTGGATTTTGAACTATAAAAGGGGTGGGTCCAAATTAAAGGCTAAATTTAATTGGAAGAAAAGGGGGTAGATCCAAATTAAAATTGAAACTCATCAACTCAGTCATGCTTGCGCCAATAAGGTTAAGAGTTTCACTTGCAGGTATACCAAGATATGTTACCAAATGGTGTAAAAACCGGCAAGCGATCTTTGCTGGTGATGGTGATATGAAAGCCTATTACTCTTTTATATAAACGACTTGTTGAAGAGGTTGAAGCCCTTACAGGAAAAAGGTATGAGGGAGAAGGGTGGGAGCACTGGCAGGCCAGTCGGATGGCGTAAGAAGATAAACCTTGTTAATTTGGAGCTGATCCCATTTATACAACGCATAACAATTCCCGCACTATTGTTGGTCAATGGGTGGTTTTTGCATATATGTGCTGCTGGTTTTTGCAAATTATTCCAAGCTTAAAGGATTTCTGCGGTATGCCGTTGGACTTTGCTTAAACCAAACTTTGAAGGCACGGCAGAAATTTGCTGACTCTCGGTAACCCAAAATGTCCGCCACATTGAATACAGTGTATTTGGCATCTGCCAATAATTGCACCGCAAACTTTCGTCGTTCTGCTTCAAGTATTTTTTTGTAGGCGGTGTCTAATTCTTTCAGTCTGCGGATCAAGGTACGTTCGGTTAAATGCAGTACTTCACAAAGCTCTGCTAGGCTAGGCGGCATAGACTCGCTGGCTTTTGAAATAATGGCCCGTTCAAAGTGTTGACGAATGATTTTACGGATCATTAAATCGATTCGACCTTGAATATCAAGCTCCTCTAGTAGTTGTTGGCATTTACGTAGATTAAATTCATAGGAGTCTTTGTCATATAAAGGAGAGGGGCTAAACCATAATTTTTTGGGCACAACAAGTTTGTTTTGAGGGCTGGCAAAACAGAGTTGTGAAGCAAATTCTGCTTCCATTAAATGCTTTCGATTGCTAGCGAGTGTTTTGAAATAAAGCTTGGTTTCTCCCTTAGGGGGATGGCCAATCAATAGTTCAATCAAGTTCTCAAATGCCCTCATCAGTGCTTCGAAGAAAAATTCTTGAAAGCCTTGATCGCCTGTTGTATCAAATATGGTAATTTCGACGCATTCATCGCTTTCTTCGTTTTCTTTGTTTTCATCGTTTTCGATGATAGATACTGAATAGGTATTTGAGCGAATTTGATACCACTTTACAAAGGTTGCCAGTGCCTTACCAACTGAGGGCGCGCTGATAGTGGCGTAACCCACAGGACCATGAGTGACTATGCCAAGATGTTTACCCAAAATAGTGGGCCAGTTTGGTGTATAGCTATACGAATTGAGGTTGTGCACGATTTTAATCGCATCGGCCACGTCTATGGTTTCTTGCTTTAGCAGCGAAGACTCAGAAAGACTTGTGCCTTCAAGTAATTTATCTGCAGGCGCAAAGTGAAGGCTTTTGGCGATCAGCACATAGGCTTTGTTGGACTGAGGAGTAGGTAACATCGCCTAATTAAACAACATAATGTCATTTAATGATAATAATAATGTCATTTACAGAAAGCAGAAATGTCTAAATCTGCATTTACACTGGTTCCTCACACTTAAGAGGGATGTGTTATGCAAAAAGTAACTAAGAACTACACAGCATTGTGGCAAGGCTCTATACCTAATATAGCTTGGGGGACCTTAGCCCTTTTGTTAATGATAGTCTGTGGTTACATTTTAGTGGTTAGCAGCACATTGGCAGGCTTAATTTCTTATCCTTTTGCTTCAATAATATGTACGTATTTGTGTTTTGCCAGTTTTACCATTCAACACGACGCCGGCCACGGTAATATTTTTAAAATGGGCTCTGCCCTAAAACCCTTAGAAAATGCTATTGGTTGGGTAGCATCTATTCCCCTCCTGGTTTCGCCATATCGTTTGTTTAAAACAATACACGATCGGCACCATGCTTTTACCAATGATCCCGAGCGCGACCCAGATCACTTTAGTTTCGGTACTAAATGGTATCAGATCTTGCTGAATACCTATTATATGCCGCTTAAGTACCTGATTATGGCCTTGACAACCTTGCGTCATATTAAGATTTTTCGTGATACTTACATCAGTTCAGCGCTTTACCTGCTGCTGGTATTGGGTAGTTTAGCGGTATTGGCCTTTCATGGTTATACAAGCGAAGTATTCACCTTTGCCCTCATACCTACTGTGATCACGACTTTCCTTTTGGTGATATTTTTTGACTATGTGCCACATCACCCCCATAAGTCACAAGGCCGCTATCACAACACCCGTATTTACCCGAGCAAGATACTCAACATCTTGTTACTCGGGCAAAACTACCATTTGATCCATCACATGTATCCGCGGCTTCCTTGGTACACCTATCAAACAGTGTTCTACAAAATTCTTCCCGATTTAAAAGCCCACGGTGCGCCCATCGAATACATGACTTCCGACCGTAGTCCTAGTTTTATGAAATCAGCCAATGCTCATAACCTACAAAACGGAGGAAGGTCGGTTAACATGTTGCTGAAAGTGGTAGACATTGAAGCCCTAACTGAGGATTCAGTCGCCGTTAGTTTTGCGCTGCCTGTTGCTGAAAATCTAATATTTCGAGCGGGACAATACATCACCATCAGCAAGTGGTTGGCTGGTGAGCAGCATACTCGTTGTTATTCTTTATGTTCAAGCCCGCACAACACGCTGCTGAAAATTGCAGTAAGGGGAACCTACAACGGATTGGTTTCTACTTACATAAACAATGATTTACAAGTGGGCAATGAACTCATCATACAGGGGCCATTTGGCGACTTTGTTTACCCACCCATCACCCCTCGCAACATTCAAGCGCTGGTATTGATAGCCGGAGGCAGTGGCATTACGCCAATGCTCTCTATTTTATTATCATCTTTGCAGCAAAACGATGATATGCCTATACATCTGGTGTATGCGGCTCGAAGCGCTGACAACATTATGTTCTTCGATGTAATTGAAACTTTGCGCTGTGCCAATCCTGAGCGTTTGACAGTTGCTTACGTGGTCAAAGACCTGGTTTCGCACAAGTTGGCTACAGTAGGTAGGCTAAATAGTGCATTGTTGGAGGCACTGTTGCCGATGCTTGGTGAAAATGCCGACAAAACTCAGTCACATGCAACGGAATTTTATGTCTGTGGGCCAGAAGGTTTAAAAAACGAGGCACTCAATGCATTAACAGCAAACTCGATTGCAAACGAGCGAGTGCATATAGAGCAATTTATCCCCACTATTACACACCCACAAGGTGCATTGCACAAAATAGGCATCACCTTGAAAGATGGCCATAAACACGTACTGAATGTCGCATCAAATCAAACTGTACTTGAAGTGGCAAAAGCGAATGGTGTGATGCTGCCTCACGCTTGTGGGAGTGGCACATGTGGCACCTGCAAATTCAAGATAGACAGCGGTCAAACTAGCGATATTTCCGATACAATCCCCGGTATCACCGCAGACGAACAAACTGCAGGATTTACCTTAGCCTGCCAATGTAAGCCACAAAGCGATTTGGTATTATCAGGAATGTAAAATTAACCAGTATGTTTGAATAAACACAAAGGATAATCATTTTTGCTCCCTGTAATCCCCAGGGTTTTAGAATTTTCAGTGCGTTTTAGAATAAAATTAAAAGGGGGAGTGATTTTTTTACTATTCACTCCCCTTTTTTTCCAGAATGAAACTTTCTTCAGACCATTCTTATTTACTTATTTTGCTACTTGTTCTTCTTCGTGTTGATGGCCGCCTTCACCATGAACATGGCCATGGGTGAGTTCTTCTTCAGTCGCTTCTCTGACTTCAATTACCGAGCCTGAAAAATGCAGGGTTTTACCTGATAACGGATGATTAGGATCGACGGTGATATCATCACCGTCAATTTTAGCGACCGTCAATTGAACCGGACCGTTTTGTGCTTGGGCAGTAAAAACCATGCCTGTTTCAATGTTTTCAACGCCTTCAAAGACTGTGCGAGGCACAACTTGTACCATTTCTTCATGGTATTCACCGTAGGCATCAGCTGGTTCGACGGTTACATCAAACTCTTCGCCAGGGGCTTTACCCAAAAGTGCAGCTTCTAAACCGGGTATAACGTCGCCTTGCCCATGCAAGTATACCAGTGGTGCAGCCCCTTCTGAGCTATCAACCACTTGGCCTTCGGTGTCTTTCACTGTGTAGTTCAAAGATACTACTTTTTGATCTGCAATCATTTTATCATCCTGTCATATTTAGTCAGTTATATTTATAGCGAAGGTGAATGCCACCAATATTTAAGTCGCTCAAGCACAATTGCACTATTCATGTTTCAACAGAAGAATTTGGGGCTTTCTCACTCAATTCAAGGGTTACCATAGAACCTAGCGCTGACACTTGCTGGCAGACCCTCTGAATTTAGGATCACTAAAATCAAGAAAGCATAAGAGGTCGCGTCTTGAGTTTTGCACAAAACGCTCTTGCTTTTAACAACGGCAAAGCGACATTAAACGAAATTAACAGCAACTTACGATGGATGTTTTGTTAATTATTGGAAACAAAACGCAGCGGCTCATGCTTCCACCGAAAACGGATGGAAATGTATTGCAGAGACATCGCAATAAATCCGAAAACTATGCTTTTGGCTGGTCATTATCACAAGTGGCTTGTTAATTTCCGATGTGCCCTAGTCGGCTATTAAGATAATCGGTTTTAAAGATATTGCCATGTTATCAGTCTATATTAACACTCAATTTTTTATCCCAAGAGCAATGCTAATTACCGCATCAATCTCATCCCAATCTTTTATTTTTTTGTTCGGTCTTAGCTGTGTAAGATAAACGACTATGACTCCGTCCTCAGGCCGCACATAATATTTCGAATGGTAGGCACCACCCCACTCGTATCGGATTGTTTTGCCTTTTAAATCACCGTCTTTACCCATTGTTAACGCAAAACCGTAACCAAAACTATAACCTTCGAGATACGCTGGCATATCAATGTCAGGGGTTTGGTTACTGATCATCTCTTCAACCGAAGCTTGAGATAAAATTTTAGTACCACTTAAGGTGCCTTTGTTCAGTAGCATCGATAAAAACCTTGAATAGTCGCGAGCAGTTGAAATTAATCCACCACCACCAGAATAAGCTTTTCTGGGACCATCGACATAATGTCCTTGGCTTGTCATTAAATTACTCGCTTTATCGGCATCTACAGCTCGTTTAATAACCGTATCAGTTTCGTTATACACGGCCGCAAGGCGGTTTTTCTTACTTGGAGGTAGATAGAAATGCGTGTCCTTCATCCCTAACGGATGTGTAATTTCATCCTCAAAAAAGTCTTTAAGACTTTTATTAGACACTATTTCAATTATAACGCCCAGTAGATCAGCACTATGACCATAGATAAAGTCTGTACCGGGTTGTCCTTTTTGCGGTAGTGTCGTAATTGGGGCTAAAGCTTCAGCTATACTTTGGTTTTTATCAGCAAAATACCAACCATAAAGCCCTATCGACTTCCACCGCTTTTCAATGGGCCCAGCACCATAGCTTATGCCAGAAGAATGAGTCAGCAGATCATGAATAGTTATTTCTCTTTGTGCAGGAACTATCGAGTGAGACTTATCTTCATTAATTATAAGTACTGTTGTTTTTTTAAAAGAAGGAATATATTTGGATACCCGATCGGTCACTTTTAACAAACCTCGATCTTTTAGTATCATCACCCCAGCAGAGGTTAATGCTTTCGTTTGAGAAGCGATGCGAAAAATACTATCAACTTGCATGGCTTTATTTGCCTCAATATCTTGCATACCTGAAGCAAAATGTAATATCTCTTTGCCGTCTTTCATGACCAGAATAACTCCGCCAGCAATTTTATCAGTGTTCACGTAGCCATTTAATATGCTTTTAGCGGCAGTAAAGTTGTAATCATTAGCAAATACTTTTTGATTAAATGCTAGTAAAATCATGAGGATAAAGACTTTTTTGGACCTGATTGTTATCCTTTGAATCGTGTTTGTAGTCATTAATGTTATCTCCGTAACTTTATTTATTTAATTTTCGATATTATTATTTTATGTTGTGCATTTTTAACACTGCGCGCCCATGCATCAACAACTCCACCGTCCCCTACAGCGATGTCATGACCAAATCTGTCTATCGATAATAAAGATTTTTGCTTCATTAGATACCCCTGCGCCACAAGGTCTATCAATTCGCTTTCCATTATGAAATATAGACTTCTTGGCGGTCAAAAAATTTAGGTCTGGTATTTCCCCTATCGGCTAAGTAAACACGATTATTGTGTGCGGCAATCCCATGAGGCAAATCAAACGTTCTAGATTGATCACCAGGGCTTACCCACTGAATTAATAAGACATACATAGACGCCCCTAAAATTATAGGATCTGCAAGGTTGACCTTAGTTGGCCTCGCCACTGATTTTCCTGCATTGAAAGTTTTAGCTCACAAGGCTTATTTTAAAGGCAAATGCTAGCGGACGCCGCGCGGGTAAGTCATTTGAGTGGAAGCTGGAGAGAACGAATTTGTAGCTACAACGCGGTTAGGGCCCATAAACTGAGCTTTTTTGTATGGTTAAAAACGTTAGTAGTGAGGGACATTTTTCTGTTTATTATATTTTTGACGTTGAAAAAAGAGTCACTAGCTTGAAAGGATTCGAGTCAAAAACCATCACGACGATGGCGCGAAGCGTTCTCTTTATCTTTTGAATGAGGCTAAATCAAAGGCTGCCACTTAAGTACCATTTCTCAGTCTAAGGACGAACCAACCTCGCCCTTAGTTCCATCGCCTTTACTCTAAAGGCGCAACTTTGAGCATGATCATTCACCATACCCATTGCTTGCATAAAAGCATACATAGTAGTGGGGCCAACAAATTTCCAACCGCGTTTTTTTAAGTCTTTAGATAAAGCGACGGATTCTTCACATGTCGCCATAAATTCTGAGGCAATAGCCTCATCACGCTTTGGCTCAAATCGCCAAAAATAATGGGCTAATGAACCACACTCTGTTATTACTTCTTGCGCCCGTTTAGCGTTATTTATAGTGGCAGTGATTTTACCGCGATGGCGCACTATGCCTGCGTCTAGCACTAAACGCTCAACATCGTCGTCGGTGAACTTCGCCACAAGGTTAAAATCGAAATGAGCAAAAGCGGCTCTGAAATTATCGCGTTTTACCAAAATAGTGAGCCAACTCAGGCCAGATTGAAAACCTTCTAAACAGATTTTTTCGAATAGTCGCTGATCATCTGTAACGGGGTAGCCCCACTCGTTTTCGTGATACGCAACATATTGAGGCGTTGCCTGACACCAAGCACATCGAGCTTTGCCATCCTCGGCGATATAGATTTCTAACATGGTTAAATTTCACATATTTGTTAAAAAGAAAAACATATTGCTTTTTGCTTTGATTGGCTTTGATTTTACTCATCTGTGCCATCACCGCTTTTTTTTGCTACGAACGGGTCGGCATTGACTTGCTGCGCTAACTCTTCTTTTGTGCAGGCGCTGGTGCAAATAATAACACCCTCCTGGGGTTTTATATTGCCAACCATCATGAACATGCTATCCGCTTTGTTACTAGAAAGCGGCCGCCGCGCTTGACGATGCCGCAAGGCTTACTCTTAGTCATTCACACAGTGATTAACTGCCCCAAAATTCGCGTTTCTACCCCACACATATCTGTCCTTGGCATATCCGTAAAGGTTTGACTGCACAGCTGATACATTGATAGGTAAACGCCTGATTTTAATATACAACGTTAGCATCTGCTTATCGTCGTTTATTCACTACCTTCAAACTTAATTCAATAGGAATAGAGATTAAAGTAATTCAAATTAAGATACAGTAAGTTAAAGTAATTTATGAATCAAACAGGGAACGTAACCAGTGCCTCAAAAATCAGATAACAACGGCCTATTAACCTTTAGTTTACAGTCCTTTCGACATCCTATGAGTCTGGCTATTATCGCCCTTGCGCTGAGCGCATGTGGTGGCAGCAGCTCTGAGCCAAGTGCACCTGCTGAGGCTATCGTTATCACTCCTACTCCCGTCGATAATCTACCTTTAGCCGCAGCGGACAGTTTTAGTACTGAACAAAATACTCCCTTAACTGTTGATCTTGCGGCTAATGATACAGGTCTTGAAGACAGTCCAGTCACCTTCCGGATTGATACACCAGCCAGTAATGGCGCTGTTACCATTAATGAAACCGGCAGCGCGATCTATATTCCTGATACAGATTTTAGTGGACCCGATAGTTTTGCTTATCGGGTCATCGACGTCGACGGTGATGAGTCCAAAGCGACCGTTTCTATCAGTGTTACTTTTACTCCCGTCGACAATCTACCTTTAGCCGTAGCGGACAGTTTTAGTACTGAACAAAATACTCCCTTAACTGTTGATCTTGCGGCTAATGATACAGGTCTTGAAGACAGTCCAGTCACCTTCCGGATTGATACACCAGCCAGCAATGGCGCTGTTACCATTAATGAAACCGGCAGCGCGATCTATGTTCCTGATACAGATTTTAGTGGACCCGATAGTTTTGCTTATCGGGTCATCGACGTCGACGGTGATGAGTCCAAAGCGACGGTTTCTATAAATGTTATTCGTAGTAATACCTCCTTCCAGTGGCCTGCAGTAAATAGTGTGGTAACGGAAGATGTCGATGCAACAGTTGGCTTTATTTTAGCTGAGATGACAACGGCGGAAAAAGTAGGACAGATGGTGCAGGCAGAAATTGGAGGGATCAGCATTGATCAAGTGCGTGAGTATGATTTGGGCTCTGTGCTAAACGGTGGAGGTACTTGGCCAAAGGGCAAAAATTCTAATATTGCAGATTGGGTTGAACTGGCAGACAGTTTTTATGTTGCCAGTACAGATGTGAGTGATGGTGGGGTAGGTATCCCGCTTATCTGGGGTACCGATGCGGTGCACGGTCATAACAATGTTGTTGGTGCCACCATCTTTCCTCATAACATTGGATTAGGTGCAGCCAATAATCCCCAGTTGATGCGTCTGATTGGTGAAGCTACGGCTCTGGAAGTGGCCGTAACCGGGATTGATTGGGTATTTGCACCCACACTTGCCGTTGTGCGTAATGATCGGTGGGGGCGAACTTACGAAGGTTATTCCGAAGATCCTGAAATAGTCAAAGCTTATGCAGGTGAGGTGGTTATAGGCTTACAGGGCGATGCGGCCGAGCGTTTTGGGCCCGCTCATGTGATTGCCACCGCTAAACACTTTATTGGTGATGGTGGCACGCAAAATGGCACCGATCAAGGCAATACCGTTGTGACTGAAACCGAGTTGCGGGATATACACGGCCAAGGCTATGTCTCAGCATTAGGTGCTGGCGCCCAGACTGTTATGGCTTCTTATAACAGTTGGAATGGGTCAAAGTTACATGGTGACGCTTATTTATTAACAGATGTGTTAAAACAGCAGATGGGTTTTGACGGTTTTGTTATTGGCGATTGGAATGGTCACGGTCAAGTACCGGGCTGTTTCGACAATCAATGCGCGCAAGCCATTATGGCAGGTGTCGATATGATGATGGTGCCTTTTGCCTGGCAGGAATTCATTCAAAATACTATTACTCAGGTTGAAAATGGCACGATCCCCATGACACGTATCGATGATGCAGTGACCCGTATTTTGCGGGTGAAAATGCGCGCGGGTTTTGCTAGCAAAATTAAACCCTCTCTTCGCTTGCACGCTAACAACGAAGAATTATTGGGCTCTGAGGCTCATCGCAATATCGCGCGTCAGGCGGTCCGTGAATCATTGGTGTTACTGAAAAACAGTCATAATATCTTACCTCTGGCGCCTAATGCGAATGTAATGGTTACGGGTAGTGGCGCAAATAATATTGGCATGCAAAGTGGCGGTTGGACCTTAAGTTGGCAAGGTACAGGGAATGTTAATACTGATTTTCCTGGGGCGACATCGGTTTACGACGGTATTGAATCGTTGGTTAACGCTGGTGGAGGTACCGCAAGACTCAGTACTAATGGTGCCTTTAGCGATATCAAACCTGATGTGGCCATTGTAGTATTTGGTGAGTCACCTTATGCAGAGGGGGTAGGGGATTTAAACACGATTGAATATCAGGCTGGAGATAAGTCAGACTTGGCGCTGCTGGAATCTCTACGTGCGCAGGATATTCCCGTGGTATCAATCTTTTTAACGGGTCGTCCATTGTGGATAAACAATGAACTTAACGCCTCTAATGCTTTTGTTGTCGCTTGGTTGCCTGGGAGTGAGGCTGGGGGCATAGCGGAGGTTATTTTTAAAACAGCCGCAGATACTATTAATTATGACTTTAGCGGAAAACTTTCCTTTTCTTGGCCAAAGCGTATGGATCAGACCGTTATTAATCGTCACGACACTGACTACGATCCGTTGTTTGCCTATGGGTTTGGCTTAACCTATGAGGACATAGATACTTTGGGCGACAATCTGGATACGACTGACAGCAGCACCGGCCAACCCGCGGTTGTTTTTTCAGTGCCGGGTACTATCGAGGCAGAGCAATTTGCAGCCATGAATGGCGTGCAAACTGAGGTGTCTACTGATAGTGGTGGCGGAACAGGTGGCGGCACGAATATAGGTTATATCGATATTGGTGATTGGTTGGAGTACAACATCGATGTTCAAAATCCGGGTCGGTACTTGATCGAATACCGACTTGCCAGCAATACCGGCAGCAACGGTTTTATCACACTTACTGATGGCATAGAGATTGATAGACAGTCAGTGCCTAACACCGGCGGTTGGCAAACATGGATAACTCAATCAGCAAACGTCGACTTGCCGTCCGGCACACAAACCCTGCGCATTAATGCGACAGGACCTGAGTGGAATATGAACTGGATACGCTTTAGCCTCGCTGATTGAGGTAGAAAGTGGGCATTGTAATAGAAACCGTTATGCCCCTAATGTTTTTTAATTCCATCCTGTTGGCTCATTCTTTTTGAGGAGCTAGTACAACACTTGAAATGGCATTGCTTTTTTAAGTGTTGTCACCCGGCCGCAAATTAATAGAACCGCCTCAAACACTACTTATTCAAAAAAGAACGGTTCTAACTTATTAACTCCAATCTCTGGTGGCTCCGCCACTGCTTTTCCCACATTTAAAGTTTCAGCTAAAAATGGCCTGTTTTGGGGCAAATGATTGTAGACTCCTCGCGGTACAAACATGGCGAGCGTTGTCAGGTCTTAAATTTTGTGCAAAATACAAGACCTGGCATGATTACCTATGAAAAAAAAGTGGAGTCTGAAATGCTCGCACAACGCAAAACGTTCGCTGCTGTGAACTCACACGGTAAAATTCCAGAAAAGACCCGTATATATTTAATGGAATAATCCACCTACCTTGTTTATTAGAGCAATATGATTTAACAGGGTCAGCGCTCCTTCAAGAATATAGAATTATTCAGCAACGAGCTTGCGAACATTTGATTGTTCTGGTCATGGTTTTAGTTCTTTAACGATAAGTTGCTGTTTCTAAACTGGGTATTGTAGTCCAATTTGTAATACTTTAAGTCCGATGTCGTTCGCTGTAAGCGTCCACTTGGGGTTTGCCTTAAATATGCCATCTATGGTCGTTGAAGGATCATATCTTAATTGATGACTCCAGGTCCAAAGTAAACATTTAATTGGTTCTGATCCCGCAGATTGCTTAATTTTACACTTGCCTTTTTACTGAGGTAATAGCACCAACCATATGATAAAACTCGATGCCATCTAAATACGTAGTATTAAAATGCACGATGTTGGCGTATTCGTTCAACAAGGTATAGATAGTCGTCATGATGACACGACTGCTGCGGGGCGTGGATATTTGTCACCGTGTTCGGTTTTAAATGTTGGACGAAAATACCCTCCTTCGAAGTGATGCTTTTAGTTTAACTGTAATATGACTTGTTGTTTGGTCAATGCTTTAGCTGGTTTAATAGAGGTTTTGTTGATTATGTTTTTGTTTCACTTCTCAATATTTTTACAATCCGAGAATATACGATTTCCGCTAAATTCCAGTCATATCCATCAAAGTTGGTTGTATTATTAAATTGAATAACCACTGTGTCGATATCTTTGTGGTATTTGGCAATGCTCTGATAGCCAACTAGTAGACCTGTGTGTTCGTATTCGTAAATGGATGAATAGATCTCTTGTTCTCCTGCATTAAACACGGAACCATCGTTTAAGGCCCGCAAAAATATACCTACATCCTCTGCGGTAGCCAGCATTAAGCCTGTATCATCAGTCTTGACATCTTCCTCAAAGCCAACGTAATAGCCACTCATTACCCTGTTTATATCCACTTCATTAAGTGAGCCGAAAGTGTTTTTCAAACCAAGTGGTATCAGAATTTCCTGTTTGATAAATTGCTGATGTTTATAACCCACAACTTTATCAATGAGATCAGAAATCAACATATAATTGGTATTTGAATAGCCATAACCTTTACCGGGTGCAAAGTCCGCTGGTAAATCCAGTGCGTAATTTAGTGTTTCTTGTTTGTTTTTTGGCGGGTTGCTCCAAAAATTTGGATGGTCTACAAAATTAGGAATGCCACTTCGATGCTGCACCATCATTCTTAAGGTGATGTTGTCTGCATTTTCTATTCTACCTACCAATTCTGGAAAGTAATTAGCGAGTGACTTATCTAAAGACAGGCGTTCGGCTTTGACTAATTTTGCAGTAGCTACAGCGACATATAATTTGGTGATACTGGCAATTTTGAATAAGGCATGTGGGTCGGCAGGTATTTTATTTATTCGATCATGCCAGCCTGCAGCATAAAACGCCGGTGGTTTGCCAGCTTGGTCTACATAAACAATGATCCCGTCAAAATTATGATCCAAGGCTTCAAACACTTGTTCTTGAACATTCGTGGGCAAGGGTGTTAGCCAAGCCCATACCAAAACCCAGGGCACATAGAACATAGAGGTCAGCGTGCTAACAAGTAATACAATCCTGAATATTTTTTTGGTTTGATTTTTCTGCATATTATCTCTGTTCTGTACGCTTTATTAATATGCCAATAATACTCTAGCCACAATAATATTTGTTAATACCTAGGGGTAAACAAGACGATTGTTGGGTTAATTAGCTTGAATAACATGCTAAATTATCGAAAGTTATCGTAAGTCTACGTAGTCAGCATTGCATGGGTCAAATACATAAAATAGCAGGGACACTATGTACCCCTGTAATGGGTATTACTAAGCTATTGCCTGAATTTCGGCCAGAGCTATCTCGATTTCCTGCTCATTATTAAGCAGTGAAGGGGCGAATCTAGCATAACTAACACGATAGGGCGTGTTGCTCATAATAATGCCTTTTTCATGCATAGTTTTTACCACCGCCTCAGGTTTCATCCCTTGTACGTCAAAACAGACTAGCCCCGATGACAGTTCATTACTGGCCGGTGTGTATAACTTCACATGGGCCATTTTTGCCAAGCCTTGTTTGGTTTGTTGATTTAACTCATGAATGCGTTTTTGCACATTGGCTTTGCCTAATTGCATATGTAATTTAAATGCCTCAGGTAATGCCCAACGATGCTCAAAAGAATGAAATCCACCCGGAGACATGTGTTCACCCACAGATACTTGATCTTGTGTCATTCCCCCCATCCACACGTCGTAAGACGCACTAAAACTGGGTATCACTGGCTCATTTTGGGACCATGCTTTGTCATTACCCCAAATAATCCCTGTACCCCGTGGGCCAAATATCCACTTGTGGGTGCCTGCGATAAAAAAATCACAGCCCAATTCGCTGATATCTTGATTTTCAATTCCAAAACCGTGAACACCATCTACACAAAATAGTATCTGCTGGTGGGTTTTTCGTTGTTGGTTGAGTTTATTAATGCTGTCTGCCATGGCCCTGATGGGTAGCTTGACACCGGTCGATGAATGCACCCAAGTTGCGACAAACACACGGGTATTACTGGTTATCCCGGCTTTCATACGCTTAAGTACGTCGTTTACGCTGACTTTTGCGGGGTCATCATATAAGGCTATTCGGTTTACTCTAGCTCCTGTGCGGTTGGCTCGGTGTGCCAAAGACATATCAGTGGAGTAGTGATCGTGCACCGTTTGCAATACTTCATCACTAGGCTGCAATTTTAATCCACTATAAACAACGCCTAGTCCCATGGTAGTGCTGTCAGTGAGGGCTATGTTTTCAGCTTTACCGCCCATGTATTGTGCCGCAATAGTGGATATATCGCGGTCTATCGTTTGGAAATGTTGATGCCAATAATCTGAAGGGTTTTCATCAAATGCCAAACGATGTTTCTCGATAGCATCGGATACAGGTTTGGGATGAGAGGCCAACAAAAACGTCGATAATTGAATATATTTTCGGGTCAGGGGAAACATATTACGTAATGCTGCCCAGTCCCCCGGTTGAATGCTCCCATTGCCAACGGTTGCTTTAGGTGAAGCGGTAAGCACGGCATTAGGTACCAATAAACTGGCCCCAATACTCAAGCCCAATCCATTTAAAAATTCACGCCTTAACATGTTTACCTTCCTTTTTTGTTTTGTTATTTGTATTCGTCAACGACGAGCTCTCCTTAGGGATGTATTTTGAGCTCACTGGTGCGCTAACTGCTACGCTAACTGGAGTTATGTCGATAAAGTGATTTACCTATTGTAGTTTAGGGATCTTAGATGCGCTTTTATTGCATGCAGTTGAGGTGTAAATCAACATAATGGATTTGCACTTCCATTGAATAGCTGAAGGTAAAATGGATTTTTGATAAACACAGCTTGGCCAAGTTGAAGCACCCCACAAAGCAGTTGAGATTGTGGATTGGCAACCGAGTGCATATCATCATATATGTGCGAGTGACTAATATGATGTGTTTGAATCAGGTAGCAAAGAAGCGACTAATAGCGACCTATTAATTCATCACATAATTGATGAACATAAATACAAGGAGTTGGGCAAGTCATTGGCTTGAACGTATTTAAAATTTAAGTTTTCTTACAATGACTGTTTCTGTCATTACTTCGATTCATCCAATTTCATAGTTAGGGAAAACAGTATTTGATCTTAGTAGCGGTTGTGTTGAGGATACTCGCTTTCTGTTTTTTTGTGTTTAGCCTGCTCATCCCCAAAATCAGGCTTAATCGATTGTTCAATAAAAACAGGTCTTATCTTACTCGGTGCTGAGGACACTTTTGCAACTGCGGGTGACAAGGCGTTATTAGATACATCTATTAATAAGGTGTTCTTGTATAATCAGCAGATAAAATGTGCATTAATTCCGCTACTTGAGAGTCGATGCGATTAGCCTATTAAACAGGCTAGCTCGCCTTTCCTTAGTAACACATCACGTCAACCAAATGCCTAGTATCCATTAGGCCAATACGAGTAATTAATATGAAAAAAACGTTCATTTTGTCTCATCCTAAAATCAAATTGCCAAGGTTGGTCGATAATATCAGGCATGAAGTGAAGAAATATCTTAGGCGCGAAAGAAACAAACTGGTTCCGGATGGCGCCGATTTTTGGAATTTTGACTGCCGTTTTGGTACGGACAAAGACAATACAGAAGTGATCCATCTTGGAGCCATTAATCAACATATTGATGCAGCGGAAAAAAATGAATTGGCGTCATTTTATTTAGAAATTATCGCCACACCTGGCTTTAAAAAAACGAGCGACGGCTCAACTAACATTTAACGGTGGAATATTTGGCAGCCACTATAATCGAATTTAATCCTGTCGTTGTCGTTTCAGAAAATGATAAGCCTATTCATAGAAACTGCGCGGTTGGACTTGACTATAAATCAATCTTTTTTGCTTATGGTTATCTCAATGTTTTTACTGGCCCCGGCAAACCATTTTTGCACATAAATGCTACCGATAACGGGTGGCATCCCCTCTTCTGGTATTTCTTTATACCTAACACTGTTTTTATTTTGCTTTTCAAATTCAAACTTAACTTTCTGTTCAGACATCTGTCACCCTTATTATTCGAAGCTTAATGTATGGAATACAACCTAACATGACCTACTTTCATTTGCTTATGTCACATAATGAATCACCAGACCAAACAATAATTAGCGTGGCTGTTTTGTTTATTGCTGAACATGCTATTTTTTTGCGCACAACACTCGCCGTTGAGGGGCTTTGACAGGTATTGTTCAGCTAGCGTATTGATTACTATAAGGTTGTCTGAGTCCAAACGCTGTAGATGAAAAGTATCGACTGTAGTGGATATACCCACAATTGAATGCCCAGCCTCGCTATCTCAGGCAGGGAGTCAATACCAACAGACTATTCATGGCAAAAGGGGCCCTAATTCAGGTTTATCCTGCGATTTTCTGTTGTCTATGTTGCTCACCAAAATTATTGAGAATAGAAATGATAAAAATGGATAACTAATTGACAAGTATTACTTTACCAATATCAAGGAAACAACTTATCATAATATTCAGCACTTGGGACGACTGACTCATACTATTTAATAGGTCTAATGAAGAAATATGAATATTCAAAAGTTAGCAAGCGAATTTTGGCAGCAAGGCTTCTTGGTTATCGATAATTTTTTTGACAATGAACTTATGGATAATTGTCAGCAGCACATTATGACGCATTTTGGAGAAGATCCTGATTTTGTTCACAATGAAGAATTCCTCAAAAAGTCGGCTACGGATGTTATTCCTTGGTTTCCTCAAGAGCAGGGCATTGAGGACTTCGACATCCCCAATAATGATCAAAGACTCAAGGCATTAACTCAAGCCATTTTAGGTGAAAATTGGTCAAACCTTTATGCCATGGTGATGTTTAGTAAACGCGGCTCAAAAGGTCAAGCATGGCATCAGGACTCACCTCCAGAAGACAAATCCAAGTTTAATTTGAATCGATTGGTTTACTCCATGGATATTAATGAGCACATTGGCGGGCAAACGTTGGTCATCCCAGCTACCCACCTCGAAGGTGCCATAACAGTAGGGGATATCAATCAAGACTTTGCTAATCAAGTCGTTTTAAGCCCTAAAAAAGGAACGTTGGTTTTATTACATGGCCACACGTGGCATCGAGTATTAAATATAAAAGGTCAGTATCGCGTTTCAACCAATTATCGCTGTTGTCCTGCAGGCACGCCTAGCGACATAACTGATATAGCTGTCTATAGGAATATGCGTTATCAGTTTTCATCTGGCACAGTGATAGAAGACCGACTAAAGCAGCATGAATAGTTTCAGAGCGTGTCCCAATATCATGCTTTATTAGTGAGCTATGTTACTTGGTGTGCAATTTGAGTAATGTGAGTGTTACACGACACGGTGAGTGAAGTAGCAGCGCAATATCATTTAATCTTGGACTCAGAGGTTTTTCCTTATGAACAGCACAGTTAAAAATAAGTAAATATTGTGTTGGTGGGCCTTAGGCGCAGTTCGTATCGCCCAAATTTTTGCCAGCGCAGAGACGTTTGCAGCTAAGTATTCTATTGATGCTGCTAAGATTTTAGTGTAACTGAAGCGCTAAACTCACTTGGTTTCCACATTGCACTGTATATTTTGAGAGTAAAGCCATTGCCTCCAATATGAGCAAAATAAACAATTTTTTTTTCTTAATGTGGGCTTGTTATAAAACTCGGAATACAACAAAAATAAGGTTTCGTCTGCTTCAACGATCCCCGAAACGTTTTCAATTTGTATTTCGGTTGGTGCTTTCAAAAAGCGATGCTGCTATCTAAATGTGCTGATGCAGGTAGAAGGTTATAGCGAGCATCGACAAATCGACAGGAAAGCCGATTTGCAAGGCGTCTTCTGTCTGTAGGAACAGGCGCGGGGAAGTGTCTAACGAACATTCGTTGGTGACCCAAAAGATACTCATTCACCTGAATAAAAAGTTGACGAAGTCTTTGAATTAATGCCCCGACAAAGTAGAGCACCGTCTCAGATAAGTCTGTTTGAATAAAAGCAGTTCTTCATCACAGACAAAAAACATATTAAAAACTGGTTTGCACAACAGCGGGGGGACGCCTGTTTTGAATTCTGAATTACC
>NZ_CAJXPA010000036.1 GCF_913058035.1 uncultured Paraglaciecola sp.
CTCTACTTTATGGAAGTGGATTAAGATTAATGGAAGCTGTGCGCCTGAGAGTCAAAGATGTTGATTTTGATTATTCATGCTTAAAAATTTGGAATGGTAAAGGCGGCAAACATAGAGTTGTCACTTTGGCACCTGAGCTTCACCCAGCACTGCGTAGTCAAATTGTTTTGGTTGAACAATATTTAAACTCTGATATCGCTCATCCTGATTACGCGGGTGTTTATTTACCTAATAGGTTAAGGATTAAGTATCAAACCGCAATTAAAACTTTACCTTGGCAATACCTGTTTCCAAGTATGAAACTGTCAATTGATCCCCAGAGTAAACTTCTGCGCAGACACCATATTGATGAAACAACGGTACAAAAAAGTGTTCGCAGTGCCGCATGTAAAGCAAAAATCCAAAAACATGTCACACCCCACACCTTGCGCCATTCGTTCGCCACTCACCTCTTACAATCAGGCGCAGACATTCGCACGGTGCAAGACCAACTAGGCCATGCTGACTTACGCACCACACAAATTTACACCCATATTTTGCAGCGTGGTGGTAATTCTGTAGTGAGTCCGCTTTCTAGGCTTTGAACACAATTTTTAAGTAATTACCCCATTAACAATCGGCTCAAACGCGGTAAGACGGTCCATCAATACCGCACTAGCAAACCATTTTGTGGGAATATATTGGCAAAGTTACCTTGCTCACCCTGTAGTGCCATATAATGTAAAATCACTATATCTACTAACAAGTTAACGTTGTTCGCGGCGGGCGTGGCAAACAATTAACGAGACACTCGTTATAATTCATTTAAAAATAATTAGCCATTACACACTATGTACAATGCAGGGTTTATTAAAGCGTTAATAAAAAGAGTTAATAAAAATAACTATCGCGATTGCTACTACACAATACAAAGGTTTGGGTCTAAGAAACAAAAGAGCATCAATTTTCACCCCAACAACCGCCCAGCCAAACCACTCCCCCGCACACACTGCTGCCCCAAACTCACACTCAACGCTTTAGCTTCAGCAAATAACATAAACTGCTTCTTCGCCCTAGTTAACCCCGTATAAATCAATTCTCGATTCAACCCTCGCCCTTGATTATTAGCCGTAATAGGTGGCAAACATAAGTAAACCGACTCAAATTCCGACCCTTGACTCTTATGGATCGTCATCGCATACAACGTCTCTAAACTAGGCAATCGGCTAGGTAGTAATCCGCGCAAGTCGCCCTCAGGCGTAACAAACCACACTTTAGTTAAAGCCGCATTGTCAGGGTCTGGCATCACTATGCCTACATCTCCATTAAACAACTTCAGCTGGTGATCATTTTTCGACAGCATGACGGGTCGGCCGATATAGAAATCTTTGGTGTTATCGATTAAGCCTTGTTTGTGTAGTTCGCTCTCAATCAAAGCATTTAACTGCGTAACACCCCAGTATCCACTTTTTTGTGCGCATAATACTTGTTGTTGATCCCAATATTTAAATGCTTGGCGTAGGTCACCTTGTTGAATGGCTTGGGTGTATTGTTGGTAAATCGGCAACAGTTGAGTGATAAGTGTTTTTAATATTTCGTTTGCTACGGTTTGCGGTGTAGTTTGTGTAGGTTGATGCCAGTTAATATCAGTGAATTGTTCATCATTTAATAAACTAACACTTTGATTAACCTGCCCTACTTTAACTTGCTTGGCCAATTGGCCAATACCGCTGTTTTCACCAAATCGATGGCTTTTAAGTAACCTCACCACATTATCTTGAATAACACTACCTCGTATACCACTTCGCTTGGTTATTGAAGTGTTGGTTTCCAAATTGGGTATAGCCGTTGAAGTGGGTAAAGAAATCAACTTAGTTAGGTGTTGCTGCATAGCATCGCTGTAAATCAATAAAGCTTTGTTGGGGTTATCACCTTGTAAGTCACTGGCAGCGCAAATATCAGATAACACACTGCCTGTTTCTACTGATGCGAGTTGGTCTTGATCGCCTAACAAGATAATCTGCGCATTTTTTGGCAATGCGGCGAATAGTTTTGCCATTAAAGGTAAGTCGACCATTGATGCTTCATCAAGCACCAGTACATCCAAATGTAATGGGTGATTGGCGTTAGCTCTGAAATGCGGGCTCTGTGGTTTAGCACCTAATAAACGATGAATGGTTTGGCATTGTTCCGGTAGGTTTGCTTGTAAAGCGGTGGGTAATTTTATTTTTGCTGCGCTGATAGATTCTGTCAGTCTAGCGGCGGCTTTGCCTGTTGGCGCGACCAATTGTATGTTGAGGACGTTTCCCTTTTTAGCGGCAAGTCCTTGTAATAACGCTAACAATTTTGTGACTGTGGTGGTTTTACCTGTACCGGGTCCACCTGTTATAAAACTGAGTGTTTGGCTGGCAGCGATACATACCGCTATTTTCTGCCAATCTAGGGTTTGCCCTTGTTCTGCATGATTATGTTCTTCATCAAATAAATCACTTAATAAAACTTTTGCAGCCGTTATATCCAAGTCGAGTACTTTAGTCGCTTTTTCTCTGATGATAGCGGCTAATTGCGACTCATATTGCCAATATCGCTGCAAATAGAGTTTGCCATCTTGAAGGATAATAGGTTTTGCTGTTGGTTCATCTAAGTTAACACCCGTTGTAGACAAGCGTGCGAAAGTACCTGCGTTTTGAATATAACTGAGCATCGTGCTTAATTCTGGAAAACGGTATACACCTAAAAATGGTTGACCTAGTTTTTCTAAATCAATACAGCTGTGTTGTTCACCTGATTGGGCGCTCACGAAAGCTGACAGCATAGTTAGGCATTCTCTAGCTGACGTGTCTGAAGCATCTTGGGCCGACTCTTCACTGTAAATAAAGTCTGCAAATGCCATATCGATAGCACGTATTTTTGACATTTTAAGCAATTGCTCAAGACCGTTTTTTAAGGCTGGGTTGTTTTGAACTTGCATCAACATAGGGGGTTTACCATAAGTCTAACTGTCCTTGTTGTTGCGGATTTTTATTGGGCTCAGCTTTATCTTTGGGCTCAGGGCTGTTATTGGGCTCAGGGCTGTTTTTCGGCTCAAGTTCTTTTTGAGGCTCAAGTTCTTTTTGAGGCTCAAGGCTGTTATTACCCTGTTCTGTTTTTGATGATGGTTTGCCGGAGAACAAGTCGTCTAATGCTTCGATCATTGGTTTTTCTGGCAGCACAAAATATACACCGTTACCGGGTTCTGTTTGGCTCATGCCCCTTATAAATAAGTAATAAGCACCGCCTATATGAGTGTGATAATCATAATTAGGTAATTTATATTTTAGCCAGCGATGCAGAGCCAATGTATAGAGAATGGCTTGTAAGTGATAATCATGCCCTGTCATCGCTTGTTCCATAGCCGAATAGTGGTAGCTGTCATAACTATCACCTAAGTGGTTGGATTTATAATCGGCGACATAAAACTTGCCTTCAAATTCAAACATTAAGTCGATAAAACCTTTGATCATGCCGTTAAGTTGCTCAAACTGGTAGTCACGCTTATGTTGTTTGGAATACTGATTGATGATGCGATTGAAGTCGCTTACCTTGACTTCATGCAAAGGCATGTGAAATTCCATTTCCACTTTGACTTGTTTCGCAGATAACTTAGACAAACTGATACTGGGCGTTTGGGTGTTAGTTTCTGTTACTTGTTCTGCTTCTGCTTCGACATTAAAGGGTGCAAGCAATACATCTGTTAACCAGTTTTCTAAGCAGTCATGCCATTGTTCTCCAATACCAAACCAAATGGATTGTTGAGTGATCACCTCTGCCAACTGTTCTGGTTTCTGCAGATCTATATTTTCTAATACACCGTGTAAAAACGAACCTGCATTGGCGCCGCGCTCAAAACTAAAGGGGTTTTGCGCCAGCTCAGAATTTAATGATGATTGCTCAGTGAGTGCTTCATCCTGCACTTGATTTAACAATTGATTAAACACTGGGTCTTGGCCTTCATCTTGCCCCGGCGCAGGCATATCCAAGTGCACTTGCTGACTACTAATGGCTGAATAACTGGTTAAACGCCATGCCCTGCTGACTGGCCTTGTTAGATTTAAAGCTTTGAGTTTAGGTAGTTCGATATCACTGTCTTGTGATACAAGCCCTTGAGGTGGTTCGCTTTGCGCTTGAGTAAAATGACGATATGACAAGTCACATTTAGCAGACAAGGCTTGAATACGCTGACTGATATGTTGGTCGGTAATGGCTACTTCAGCATTGTCTTGTGAATGACTATCAGGCTGATCTTTAGCCGACATCAACAAACAACCCAAAGCAGATTGACCAAAGCCTGATACTTTTTTGCTTTTGCCTAAGCTGATATTCCATACACCAATAGAGCAATAATAAACGGCTCGGGTGACAGCCACATAAAACAAACGGATATCTTCGGCCAAACGCTCAAAATCTGCTTTTTGAAGATTTTGTTCTTGTATTAAAAAGTCGACTTCAAGCTGCTGTTCATCATTGTGATACAGAGCCTGTTGCGCTGTTTTATAACTGCTGGCGAAAGGGATGAACACTAACGGAAATTCCAGTCCCTTTGATGAATGCAAGGTAATAATCTGTACTAAATTGGCGTCACTTTCTAGACGCATTTGTTGATTGTCGCTATTGTGATCGGGCTCTAACAAACAGCTTTCAAACCAGTGAATGAGCTGCGCTTCGCCTACCAACTGTAAACTTTGTTGTTGTAACAACTCGGTTAAATGGCGTAAATCAGTCACGCGCCTTAAGCCATCGGGTTGATGTTTAATCAAACCTTGTTCGACATCAAAGTGCTGTAGCACTTGGTTTATGGCGCGGATCAAACCGCGTTTTTGCCAGGTTTGATGCCAATAAAAACGTTGTTCTAACACATCTTGCCAGCTCGATTCGTCGTTAAATAAAGTATCTAGCTGCTGGGCGTTAAACGTAAACAACTCACTCATCAAGGCTGCTTTTAATAGTCTTTCATCTGTAGGTTGGCTAAGGGCTTTGAGTAATCTCAATACGTCGGCTGCAATCTGGGTGGCAAACACACTTTTACGGGCCAAAAACACACTGGCCACATTCACCGCTGACAAGGCATGTTTAATCACTTGCGCTTCATTACGATTACGCACTAAAACACAGCAATCTCCAGCAGTAATAGCCCGGTTTTTGATCTGTGCTTGGTCTGTTTGGGCTAGCTGCAACCAATGAGATATTTGATTAGCCGTGGCTATGGCTAGCTGATTAGACGCATCGCTGGCTGAAATAGGTAAGTTTTCGCTGCTGCATAAATGTTGAAAGTCCAAACTTTCAACTACCTTACCCTGCACAGTTAACCCATCAAAATCTTGCCCTGCTTTTACGGGGTAAAAAGGAATACTTTGTTCAAATAGAAAACCTTTGCGGCTGTTTTCAAATAATTGGTTAATGCCATTGACGAGTTTCGGCGCTGAACGCCAATTAGTGGCTAGGGTAAAATGCCGCTTATTATTCACCCACTCTTTGGCTTTGATATAGGTAAAAATATCTGCGCCACGAAACGCATAAATAGCCTGTTTGGGATCACCAATCATGATCCAACAGGATGTTGACAGCCTTGAGCTACCCTTGGAAATGGTGCTTGAGCTATCCTTGGAAATGGTACTTGAGTTGTTCTTGAAATCAGCACCATGCTTAATCTCGGTACTCAGTTTGGAATTATTATCAAAACTATTCTCACCACTATTATTGTCAATATCCTCATCACTATTCTTGTCACTAGGCCCCAAATCAGGCTCTTGTTGAGAAGCGCCGTAAATACCTTGGAATACCTCGAATTGTACTGGGTCGGTATCTTGAAATTCATCAATCAATGCCGCTGGGTAGTTTTGGCGAATGGTGTTAGCCAACGTATTGTCATCTGTGCCAGCTTGTTGGCTTATAGCGCGTTGCAAACCCGTTAACAGGTCATCAGGCGATAACAAATGTAACATGTCTTTATGAGATTTAAGATTAGTCGACACCACCGACATCGCGTGTTGGCTAAACGCTAAGATTAAGTTTTGTTGGCAACGTAACAGCATACTTTGTAATTGTTCAAACTGACTAAAATCTAAATGGGATAAGTCCTCACTGCCTTTTTTAGCCGCCTTCGCTATTTGTTCAGGGGAGAACAGCTGCCAGCCCGTTTTGTCAAAATCTATTTGTAATAAGTCACTTTTACAAAATGCCTGCATATCTTGTAGTGTGGGTAACTTGCCCAATTTAGCCCGGCCATTCAGATTAGCCTTGCTAAGTTGTAGGCTAACGTCATTTGATAACCACCAACGTTTAAGCTTGGTTACCTGCTGGGCATATTGATCCACACTTTTGATAGCCGAATCAATATCTTTTGTTTGATGTGGCGTGGCATGCTGACTAAGCAAGCGACCAATACCTTTAATCATGGCATCAGGTGTCGCCCAATGTTTTAGCAATAGCTGTAAGGTGTGTTGTGGCAAAGTCACCACATGTTTACGCCAATAATCCTCAGCAGCTATTTTCAGCCATTCACTTTCATCTAATATGAAACTCTGCTCATACATAGCACCACTTTCAAAAGCGTGCTCGGTGAGGGCTTTGTGACAAAAGCCGTGAATGGTATACACCGCAGCCTCGTCCATCTGTTTACTGGCTAAGGCTAAACGCTGACAATCGAGTTCAACGTTGTCACTTTGCTCAATAAGTTGCTGAATAAAAATGTCTTTGCTGGCCCTAGCAAAAAAGTCTAAATAGGCTTTACGTAAACGCTGGCGAATACGCTCTTTTAATTCTCCTGTGGCGGCATTGGTGAAGGTCACCACTAATATCTGCTCGACTCCCAAAGGTTCGCAGCCATGGCCAAGTAACAAACGAATATACAAATTAACGATGGTATAGGTTTTGCCTGTGCCAGCACTGGCTTCAATCAACGAAGCGCCATACAAAGGGAAAGAGAACGTATCAAGAGGTTGCATGGCGGCCGATGGGGCGATGTCATTGGAATTAAGCGCACCATCAAGAATTGGAGTAAGGCTCATTTTGCATCACCTAATTCAACAAGAGGCAAAAGTAACGCCTCTGCTATTTGGCTGAAAGGTTCAAAACGCAGGGCTAAGTCTGGGCAAACTCTCTGAATGTGGGCTTCGGTACCCTCGCCTGTCGCAAAGTCATTGCCTTTAAATGTGCTCAAGGTTTTGTTTATGTCCTGACTCGTTGCCCATTGCCAAGCGGCTTCTGGGTAAAAATGGAGTATTTGATCGCCACCTAGCTGCCAATGTTCAAGCCAAATAGCCAGTTGTTGTAGGGCTGTTTGTTTCTCAATCACAGGTAATGAATACAATTTTTCAGTACTGATAAAATGTGCTTGATTGAGTCCAACCTTGGGTGCATCAGCGCACAAACATAACCATTGTAAATACAAAGCAATACGATCTTTAGCCCTAAGTTTACCTGCGCGCCAGAGTATTAAGTTTTGCGCATACAGGCTGTCAACACGCCCGACTAGAACCACATTATTAACCAACAACTCAATATCAACACTTTGCGCTGGGGTGAGCGATGTATTGAGATCATTAATTTGTTCGGCTAGTTGCGTGCTTTGTTTCACCAAAGGTCTAAGCGCTAATTCTCCGCTTTGTCCTGCGGGCAACTTGCCTTCTGCTCTGAGTTCGTTCAATAAGCTAATGATAGTACTGGGTTGTTCTATCTCTTGGTTTGCTAAAGTAGCTTTTTTTTCACTTTCTTTAATCTTTACATTTTCAACATTTTCTTCGTTGATAACCAGCTCAGAAGTGCCATCAAGGCTCGAAGCAAGAGAATGCTGTACTAATCTTTCGTTTAATTTATATCTATCTAAACCATCAAATGAGAAAGGTTCTTCATCACTACTTTGCTGCCCTAATGGATAAAAACGGGTTTGCCATCGCTGGATAAAAAACGCTTTGGCGGGGTTTTGGAAGAACTGGATCATAGCCTCAAGTTCAAGTTGAGTAGATTGCTCTAAGGACTGAGTCAAAGGCTCAGCATTAAACATCAACGCTTGTGAGGGTTGTTGCAACTGCTCGGCAATGGCTTGTTGTTTTTTGTTAAAGCTTATATAAGACTCAGGTTTGTTGTGAGCTTGGGCGACCAGGCTCTTAACTTTGCCCTTAACCTTAAAATAAACCTGATCAAAAGGCTGTAATTTATGTTTAATCGTTAAATGGGCCAGCAGGTTTTTTTCGGTTTGCTCGACGTCTAAACCTAACTCCCCTGACAAACAAAACCCTTGTTGGCAATATTCCATTAACTCACTGAGCAAAATAGAGGGTGCTAAAGGGCTATTGTCTTTTTGGCTAAAACCTTGATAACTAAAATACAGTTGCTCTCTGGCCGACAACACCGCTTCTAAAAACAAGTATCGGTCGTCTAACCTACGTGACCTGTCGCCACGTTTAGCAGGAGCCAAACGCATCAGGTCAAACCCCATAGGCACACTTTGACGAGGATAATCGCTATCGTTCATGCCTAACAAACACACCATTTTAAAGGGAATACTACGCATAGGCATTAATGTACAAAAATTCACATAACCCGCTAAAAATCGCTGGCCTACCCCATTTTCCTGAATATTTTGCTGTAGCTCACTGACAAACACATCTTGATCAATCTGTTGTGTATATTGATGACTGTGGACTAACATTTTTTCGAGGGTTTCTCGAAGGATAAGCATGTCGGCTTGTTCTGTTTCATCGGCATCATACAGCTCAGCTAACAATTCGAGGGCTTGCTCGACTTTTTGCTGTATGTTTTGTTGATTATTTTGTTGATTAATTTGTTGATTTTGGCAAAACGCCAATACCTTTAATAGTGCACTAGTAAACTGATAACACTTACCTAAAGCCACGGCTTGCTGGCCTTCAATGTCAGCATAAGCCGAAATTAAGTCTTGATCACCTTGGTACAACTCGGTGCTTGCCATCGCATAACCGGCTAACAATCGCTGTAAACCAAACACCCAAGTGTTTTGTTTTTCTGCCGGTAAATCCCAGCGCTGTTTATCATGGTCGTTCCAGCCCCAGCGCACACCCGCATCGGTTAACCAATGTTGTAATAGTTCAAATTCTTGTGGGTCGATGGCAAATTTGCGCTGCACCGCGGGTACTTCAAGTAGTGACAATACTTCAGATAACGTTAAGCGGCTTTGATGCAATTTCATCAATTGTAAAAAGCTGCTCAATAATGGTGATACCTGACCCACATTGCGATCAGATATGGCATAAGGAATAGCTAAATGATGTTCTACAGCACCAAACACCCCTTCGATAAAAGGCGCATAAGTGGCAACGTCGGGCATCATCACAATCACATCACCGGGATGCCAATCGGGGTTGTCATTGAAACGCTTGAGCAATTGGTCGTGCAAAATTTCTAGCTCACGTACTTTGGAGTGACATGCATGGATTTGTAAAGAACGGTCTGTTGGCGTAATTTCAACTTTAGGATACTCTTTACCGTTGGATAATAACTCGCTGGCGTCTAGTTCATCTGCTGTCGCTCTAAACTGTAATTGATTCACATCTGATTGAATATGCTGCAGCAGACACTCTGGGTGAATATCAACAAAGTAGTCTTGTTGCTGCAATTCAAAGCTCAGCAACATATCTTGGTAATCTCGACCTAACTTGCCCCATGAAGCCAACAGTGGATTACCTATATCTAAAAACTCGACTCCGGCCAGTTCTGAATTATCTATCGCTTTAAGTTGGGCTTTAGCCTGGGTTTTTTTATCTACTATATCGCCCCAATAATGCTGACTAGGATTAAACCAAAATATCAACACATCCCGTGTTTCAGCCAAAGCACTGAGTACTTCTAGTTGCTGCATTGGCATGGCTGAAATACCGAAAACCATGAGAGGTTTTTCCGCTTCAGTCGTGCTTTTTTGATTCACTGGATCATGTAAGGCTTCAAGTAAAGTGTGATGTAAATTGGCTCTATGAAAAGGTGACTCACCCAAATCTTTGCTATTGGTGACCAAAGCGCGCCATAAAATGGGCTGCCATGGATGAGACGCACAAATACTTACATCATTCGTATCAGGAAGGTCATTATGGCCAGCTTCCCAATGGATGATCCAGTCGGGTCGGTAAACCAAATATTGGTCATACACATCCGCAATTTTACCGGCTAATTGATATAACTTAAGAGGCTGTGAATCTTTTAAATACTGTTCTATTGCCGCAAACTCAGGTTGCTCAAGCATAGTGGGCAATATCGACATCAGTTTCCATGTCATATTGGGCTTGGTAAAGGCCGATTGTTCAGGTAAGTGTTGGATATGTTGTTGGTACAACTGCCAAATAAAACTTGATGGCAGAGGAAAGTCGATATTCGCCGCAATACCCAGTTTTTCAGCTATTTGGATCTTTAACCACTGCGACATCCCCGGGCTTTGTACCAATATTTGATCTGACTCAAATACCGACGGTCCGTGCCCTAGCGGCCCGCACCCTGCAGTTTCTTGCAAACAACTGATTAAACTATCCGCTAAGCATTCCATTTTGTTTGACTGAACCAGATACAGCATAAATAAAGTATGTTTCTTGAGGCTAAGAATGGTGGGTTTTAGTCTATCAAAGTCTATAATTTTAAAATTATTTTTTAACAGATATTTATTGAAACAAGTGAAAAAATGAATGATAAAAGGATGAAAAGATGAAAAAAACTAAATACGTAAAACACTTAGCCAAGATACAAATTGAACTGGCCCATTTGCAAGAATCAGTTCAAAAAACGGGTCAAAAAGTCGTCGTGCTTTTTGAAGGCAGAGATGCCGCAGGTAAAGGCGGTGCAATCAAAACAATCACCGCTAAGCTCAATCCCAGAGTTGTGCGTATTGTAGCCTTAACTAAACCTACTGAAAGAGAAACCACCCAGTGGTATTTTCAACGATACGTTGCTCATCTTCCTGCTGCAGGCGAAATTGTGCTGTTTGATCGCAGTTGGTACAACCGTGCAGGTGTAGAGAAGGTCATGGGATTTTGCACAGAAAAAGAATACCAAGAATTTTTGAGTACATGTCCCGCCTTCGAAGATACCTTAATAAAGTCAGGTATTACCCTGATCAAATATTGGTTTTCAGTATCTGACGAAGAGCAGGAAAAACGTTTTTCTGAACGGCTGACTAATCCCCGAAAACGTTGGAAGTTTTCTGATATGGATCTTGCTTCTCGTACCAAGTGGGTTGAATACTCCCAAGCCAAAGACGCCATGTTTGAACACACCGACACCGATCATAGCCCTTGGTTTGTAGTTGATGCTGATGACAAAAAAGCGGCCAGACTCAATTGCATTGCTCATCTATTGTCTCAAATTGATTATCATCTCATAAAGCATGCACCCATAACCTTACCCGACATCGATAGAAAAAATTATCAACGCCCCCCACACAAACAACAAAGGCATATTCCTCAGAGATTTGGCTAAATGACTGTTTAGCTGAACCACAGTTCTTGATATCATAAGTAATAGTGGTAACGACCAATTGCCAACCTTTTATATTATTTCCTTTGGATCCTCTCAATGAAAATCGTTTCTTTTAACATTAATGGTATACGCGCACGTTTGCATCAATTACAAGCGTTAATCGACAAACATCAGCCAGATATTATTGGCCTTCAGGAAATCAAAGTACATAACGACCAGTTCCCTATTGCTGATGTTGAAGCCATGGGTTATCACGTCTATTTTCATGGGCAAAAAGGCCACTACGGTGTGGCGATGATGTGTAAAAAGCCTGCATTAGAAGTACAATACGGCTTTCCAACAGATGATGAAGAAGCGCAGCGCCGCATGATCATGGTGAGTTACCCCATGGAAAATGGCGAAACGGTGCGGGTATTGAATGGTTATTTCCCACAAGGTGAAAGCCAAAATCACGAAACTAAATATCCCGCTAAACGAAAGTATTACCAAGACTTGATGGGTTATTTAAACGAGTATCATACTCCCGAAGAAAACGTGATTGTGATGGGTGATGTGAATGTTTCACATACCGATTTGGATATCGGCATCGGTGAACCCAATCGTAAACGTTGGTTACAGACTAAAAAATGTAGTTTTTTACCCGAAGAGCGTGAATGGTTAAATACTTTAATCGACTGGGGTTTTACTGATGGCTTCCGCGATATGTATCCGCAAGAGTCGGAAAAATATAGTTGGTTTGACTATCGCTCAAAAGGTTTTAACGACAACAGGGGCTTACGCATAGATTTGATTCTAACCACCTCAACGTTGCATGCAAGGTTAAAAGAAGCGGATGTAGATTATGAGTTAAGAGGTATTGAAAAACCTTCTGACCATGCTCCTATTTGGTCAGTATTTAAATAACAGATGGATAAATAACTTTGGAACAAACGTCATACTTTACCAACATTCAAGCAATTTCAGGGTTAATCAGCTTAGTCATATGTTTTTTTGTCAGTAAAAAACTTATTTTTTCTCGATTGATATCAGACAAAAAATGCCAGCATCTTGTATTTGGAAGCGCGGCTTGTGTGTTTACTTTGTGGATGTTTCGAACGGGCATCTATGATGGGCTCAATGTAAACTTTTTATGGCTAACTGCATTGTCCTTATTATTGGGTTTTCGTTGGGCTATTTTTAGCGCCACTTTAGCTTTATTGGGAATAACAGTATTCGGTAAAGAAAATATCGATATGTTAGGGGTTAATTTTTTATTAGGTGTTTTTGCCCCCATTGCAATCACATACGGTATTTATAGCCTGACCTTTCACAAATTACCCCGCCACATATTTACCTATATATTTCTTTGTGCATTTTTCCCTGGTGCATTAGCTATTGGGCTAAAGATGTTGGCATTCAGCGGCTATTTTTATTTTGATGATGTCTATAGCTGGCAGATAATTGAAAATAATTACTTATTGTTGACTACTTTAATGCTATTCCCTGAGGCGATGTTTAATGGCATGACGATTACCATGCTGATTATCTATAAACCAGAATGGGTATATACTTTTTATGACAAGTTGTATTTGGATAAATAATAAAAAAACCTCCTAGATTTAAGAGACAATTTTGTGGAAATAGAATTAATTATTCAATTGGCTACTTTAGGCGTGGTAGTAGGTTTTGCGGCGGGTCTATTGGGTGTTGGCGGAGGTGGGATTTTGGTGCCTATGCTCACAGGCATATACTTGTCCGCAGACATTGTGCCTAGTCATGCAGTCCACTTAGCTTTAGGTACGTCCATGGCCTCCATTATTATGACGACTTTTTCCAGTGCCTTTAGTCACTATAAAAACCATAATATTGATTGGTCTTGTGTTAAAGCTATGGTGCCATTGATTATTGTAGGTGCAATTTCAATTTCGTTCTTGATCCCAATAATTAACACGACGTTTCTTGCCGTATTCTTTTCGCTATTTATGTTCATTATTTCTATAAGACTGTTCATCAACAAGCAACCACCAGCGGTGACAAAAAATAAAATATCACCTAAATTGGCGGGCTTAGGCATTGGCAGTATTTCTACCTTAGTGGCAATTGGCGGTGCCGCATTAATAGTACCCTACTTAATTAGCAGGGGATTAGAAATGAGGCGGGCGATTGGTAGCTCAGCGGCGATTGGTTTTCCTATCGCTATTTCTGGCACCATAGGATACGCAATTAATGGCCATATCAGCGTAGACGAATTAGCCAATAATCAGTCTATAATTGGCTTTGTGCATATTCCCAGTGTGATTATTATTTCATTATTTGGTTTTATGATGGCGCCACTTGGGGTGAAGATGTCCAATAATTTACCTGTAAAAGTATTAAAAAAGATCTTTGCCATATTGTTAGTCTGTTTAAGCATCAAAATGTTGATGAACGTTATTTTTTAGTTCTGAAACTATACATAAAAGTTAAGAACTTTTAGACTCACGAACTAATAAAGCTGTTAATAATCCGATGCAAAAAAAAGCGTTTAGGTGTGTCGATTTTTCTAAATCACCCACCTTCTCAACTGCCTCGACATAACTATGCTCAGCAGTGAACTCATTCGGAAATGCAACACACGATATGCCAGCACTCACTGCTGATACAACACCAGTTCTTGCATCTTCTATGGCTATAGTGTCAACCGCCAAAATATTGAGTTTTTCTAAACAATATTGATACACATCAGGTTCTGGTTTTGGCTCGTTCACTAAATCGCAATTACTTATAATGTCGAATGTAGATGGGTTTAAACCAGCTGAACTCAATAAAATATCGATGTTGCCTTGACTAGTAGTGGTCGCAAAAACTAATTTTATTTTGTTGAATTTCGCACTGTCTATCACCCACTGCACACCTTCACGTAAGGGAAGTTTTGTATCGGTCATAAAACGATGAAATAAACTTGTTTTTATTTTATGCACTTGGTCAGGCGTAACACTTTTTGGCAAACCACCATGCTTATTGTTGTAATCAGTAATGCGTGATCCACCACCAGCTTGAATAAGCAAACCTCGATATTCTTCTTCACCCCAATGCCACTCAATAGATAATTGCTCAAACGCCGAGTTAAAGGCTTTTCGTTGCAGATATGAGGTGTTTGCTATAGTGCCTAAGCCTCCAAAAATAACTGCTTTCATCTATTCAACCTTACTCAGAGTGGATTACGATTGATGTTACGCAACAAACAACTAATCAGGTCAAAAATAAACAGCAACGAAGTTCAATTATCGAGCTTATCTGTTTCAAACAAACCGAAACATCACTTGGCCAATGATTGTTGCGCAGCAATGGGTAATGCTCAATATCTTTCCAATCGATGGATAATTTTATTAGAGCCAGAATTGTAAATACCAAACGTTGCCCGCCCTTTGGGGTTATCTAAAACACCAGTCCAGTTGTATTGTAACCAGACCGGTACATCCGCGGTAACATCTACTGACCCAGTATTGCCAGATCCTGGTGCTTCAAGCCAAAGGTTAAAGTTACCTAAAAAACCGAGTTCATCTTCTTCCTTATATTGCTTAGCATTAGAGGTCGTTGTAGAACAACTACTCCCCGAAGAAGTGCCATTATCCAAAATACAAGTAGTGCCTGCTGGTAACAATGACAAACTAGCGTCAGTACAATTATCAGCCATATTAGTTTGCCAGCCGTTAGTTGCATTTTGCCAATACTCAGCACGCATAGTCATCGGCAAGTCTAATAACTCTGAACCAAACGCGTTTAACAAACTCACTCGACCGCTACGAATTTCTGTTATGCCCTCAACAGGCGTCGCTTGCATTGAAGTTACTGCATCACCGCCTATCATTTCAGTGGCTCGCAACTGAATGGTATCGGGCTGGTGTCTAATTGGAGTAAAGCTGTAAGACAATTCACTATTTAAGTAAACCCCATTTGTAAAAGCCCCCCCTACGTTCATATCGGCAATGATTGTCGAGGAAAGGCTGCCACCTGAAACGTCGTTTGCATCGGATAATCTGATAACGTTAGAAAAATTACCGCTGTAATTTTGTGTCAACCCTACAACACCTGTTCCACCCACTTTGTACGCAGATACCTGAAATGGGGAAAATGGCTGGCCAGCGTATGTGAAGGTGGAGCAACCTTGGGTTAACGAGGTTTCAAAGTGGCTGGGATAGAACCGACCAACATTTTCACTTTCCATCCCCAATACATTACCTTCACCCAAGTAATCAGCGTCACCCACACTAGGTGTAAGAGAAATAATACCCACTTCATCCCAGGCAAAATTGGTTCCCGTGGCACTACCGTCGATAAAATCACCAAAATTAGTAGAATGAATTAGTGCAGGAAGCATCCCCTCATTTGGTAATACCAATGTAGCGTTAAGTTTACCCGTTTCCGGGATATCTTCATTGCCATAATTGGGTGTGTTATCTCCACTGGATGTTATCGCCGTAATGACCGCACTAAATGCCTCCCCAGCTTTGACAAACTTATTATCACTGGCACTTAACGCTGTGGGGTTAACTAAATATGGTGATGCCGTTTGCCGAATATTCGTTACTGAAAATGATGCGGGTTTGGTGACAAAGTCATTCGAATAGCCAATAAGTGTTGTCAGTAGCGAAGAGGTTATTGATTTGCTGGCGTTAAGGGTTATTCGACCCGCGTCACGGTAATTAAAAGTTAACGCTGCACTACCGTTAACATCAAAATAAAGGTTAACCAACGATCCCGATGGCGCTACGGTTACTGTTGGTTGCACGGTAGCACCGTTGTAAGGTGTTATATCTAAATAATTACCCGTACCACTGGTGCTGCAGGTACTAGGGTTATTACAAGAATAACTTAACGTAACGTCACTAGAATTATTAAGGGCTGCTTGACAAGCACCAGTGCTAGTATTGGTTTCTACCGCTCGCAGATGTAGCATTGGAGAGCTAATGCCTGCAGTTTGGCTTGATATAACAGTTGCAGTTCCTGTCGCTGTATCAGAAAAAATAAAACCTGCACTACTAGCTGAAAATTCACACGATCCCACACCACCCAGTGTACAACTTGAAGCAGCATTTGGTGTAGCCGATGTGGTTGTGGTATCAAAAGTCGTTGTACCTGGTGTCGTCACGCCAACTGACATCGTTGTCGAGCTAGTACCAGAAGCAATCGTGAAACTTGGATCCCCCCCAGGATAAGTCACATTGGAGTTACCAGTGTTGGTCATATTACCGGTAACAATATCCCCAGTATAAAGGGTCGTTTGTGCAGCATCCTCCCATGCTCTAATAGTAAAGGTATTAGCTACACAGGTAACGCCACTGCCAAAACCTACTATTTCCAAATGGTCTGGCACGACTTGAGGGCTTATACAACTGGTAATAGGCCGAGGTAATGAACAAATTAAAGGGACCCCAGTAATACTTCCAACTGTATAACTTCCCGCACAGAAACCTGAGGCAAGCGTAGCGGCTAAAGCTGTCAGTCTCCCATTTGTATACGAATTCACAGCGGTAGTTGTTACCGTTGCCGAAGTAATATTCCCAGCTATAAAAGAGTTTGCAGCCATCGTGACTGTGGAGGTAAGTGATTCTAGGTTTCCACAGATATAAGCGCTATCTGCCATGGTGGTTGTAGTACCTGTTGTTGCATTTCCGCCTACATATGAACCAGTTGCCATCGTTAAAGTGGTACCTGCAATTAGATCCTTCAACACATAAGCATCAGCAGTCAAAGATACCGTAGTACCCGCGTGTAGATTACCTGTGACATAAGCCTTGGCTCCAAGCGCCACTGTTGATACCAATGACGACACATCACCATCTACATATGCTTTAGCCCCGAGAGCCAGAGTGGTACCTGCCGTCAAAGATCCTATAACGTATCCATCGACTCCAACCGCGATGGTCGTTCCAGCAGAAACAGACCCAGTGACATTCGCTTTGACTCCCATAGTCAAAGTAGTGATTGCATTCACAGGCCCGATCACAGAAGCCTTATTTCCGATACTGATGGTTGAACCTGAACTCAAAGAACCATCAATATGAGCGCCTGCAGAGATAGTTGCAGACGTACCTGAGATAACGTTGCCCTTTACTGAGGACTTCACTGCCATGGCCAGTGTACTGCCCACCGATAAATTACCAACCATCTTAGCTTTAGCAGCCAATGCCATAGTTGTTATTGTTTGAAGGTTGCCATTAAACTTAGCGCTATCTGCGAATGCGCCTGTAGATGCTATAACTGTGATGTTGGGGTCGACCGTAACAGTGAACTTAGCTGCAATAGTGATAGCGTCAGCCGCGGTGGTTGGAACTGATGTGCATGTGTAAACTTTACCCGTAATGTTACAACCCGCGACCACACTACCGTCAAAATTAGCGGCAATTGCATGCGCTACTGATGACGTAAACATCAAATACAGGATCACAATTAAGTGCGGTAACATCATTCTAGCCCTACCCAAACAAGAACGCTCAGCGGATTTTATTAAACGTTCAGGGCTTGAAGACGCCAGGTAATATGTAATCATCAATACTTCTCCAACCGATGAGTAACCTTATTAGACCTCGATTTATAAACACCTAGACTGACTGGTACATTTAGGTTTATTACAAAATGCTATTTAAGTTGTAAATAAACCGTAAGCCCACCCCAAAATATAGTCTACTTTGTCAAAGCGTGTTGCTTTTAACCACAAAATGAAATGACCTACAAAACCTGTGACTAGCAACGTTGATATTGCCTAGTTCCATAAGACCTACTTCCTATATTATCTTAGACAACACTTGTACCTGAAAATAACCTTTACCTATAATGTGGACTGACACCAGCGTAAATAGCAGGACAAAAATAGCCAGATTGATCTGTTAATTGATCTGTTAATTATGTGTTACGCCTTATCAATACTTCAATTGTATAGTCATGGTTATACCAAACACTATTAACCATAGACAACCAGTAAACATAAACTCAATCAACGAAGATTGTAATTGTATTGCCCTTAAACATAGTCAATAGAACGCAAATAATCGCGATGAATGACATATAATTTAATGTTTGTTGATTGGGACGTATCAATAGTAAAAACTAATTCTGGTATCGAACTAACGAAGCTTATGAGGGGTTTGTTGAACTGATAAAGCTCAACGTCTTTATATGGGGTAAATCAGTGCCAATGATTTAATTGTTCAGTTATAAACTGATCTGAACCGAAGAATTTCATTATTTCAATTACTGCCATTTTTTATTATTTCCAATCGCCAGCAGGATTTTTTAGATAGTTGAAACTAATGCAAATACTATTTTTTTGTTTAAAATCAAGCGTTGAGTCGAGTAACAAAACTCCCTTAATAACTACTCATAAAATATAAACACCTCAAGCCCAAAATTGCAGTTACTTTGACACAACCAGTGATCGATTTACCGCCCACGTGAATAATTATGTGCACTCATCGATGGGGTTTTAATTAAAAACTTTGTGATTAAGTTAAGCCCTTAAAAGTCAAGCATCAGGATCTTTTACAGCAGTGTGAATTGAGCATTCATTTACCTAATAGGTTAATTTAAGCAAAACAGTGATGGTAAAAAATATTTCTTTTACACATTTATAGGTATAGGCGAGATAAAAATAAATAAGGGCAAATTTACGCTAACAAATATGGCTAAACTAAATGATTAATAATAAAGTACACCAGAGTATATCCAGAGTATATCCAGAGTATTTTACAACAATTATTCATGGCTTCGCATTTCGCCATTTAACAGAAAAATTAAAATTAAACGTAAATATCGATGATTATAAACTGTGCTGAAACGAACTAAACATAAAGTAATAAAGAATGCGTTAATATTCATCGATGTTCATTGATATATATCGATGTCTATCGATATATATCAATGAGCGTAATGCTTGCCACTGGTATCAAAAGGTGTGGTGTCTAGTTCAATATCAGTCAGAATAACAGGCCATTTGATGTCACGCTTTTCCCACATTTGATGTGCTCGTTGATAAGCTTCTGTCCATTCGATATTGTCGATTAGTACTAACATCAAACTTAGCGTACCAACCACAGCATGATTCGCGTAAAGATCATCTACCTGACCTGTCCAAACCTCAATAAGCTGTTTGGGGTCCAGTTCTTGCGGTTTGGTAATAAATGTTTCACAGGTGGCGGTCACTTCGCTACAATCTTGTTGCGCATTGCGACTGACATGTAAGGTCACATCTCGAAGTGGATTAAACTCAACTTCACCGCCCTCACCTCTAAAGCACAATACATTATCATCATTTAATAAGGCGGCGGTTTGGCGATGTTTTTCGTCAACCTTTCGGTGAAAAATACCTTGTAGACTATGTGCCGCATTAGACGGGTTTAACATTCTGGCCAATGTGTTGGCACATGAGCGCAAACCAAACTGCTCGCGCAATTGAATAATATCGTCGAGCTGTGGGTTAATTTGTTTTAAGTCCATATAAGCAAAACCATATCTGTCTAAAGCAATCTTTGCTTGCTCTGGGTTTTGTGACACATCGAAGCCTATTTGCGGCAACACTTCTTTAAGATACAAGCGTTTTGAGTCTGGTTCGTGCGTACCATGCAAAAATATACGTTTACCGCTTTGTGCCAACAGCATGACTGCCAACAAAAACCACGGTAAATGTCTGCGTTTACCCGCGTAACAGCCCATGTCTAAATCTACGGTAAGTTCAGATATTTTAGTTGGGGTGAACATGCGTAGCGCTCGACTAAAGCCAGCTAACTCTGCTGCTGTTTCTTCTCTAACACGCAACAACATCAAAAAAGCGCCTTTTTGTTCAGCTGTCGCTTGACCATTGATTACCATGCTCATAGCCTGTTCTGCTTCTTGCATAGTTAAAGTTCGTCCTGCTCTTTGGCCACGACCAATAATACGAATAAAGTCTTTAAAATATGTTGGGGTGTCTGACATGGCTGAGTAAATTCTTATTGATTGTAGTGAGTAGTTTATCCTGAATAACGGATCTAGATAACCAAAGATGTCATCATCTAATCGTATTAGTTAAGCCTTCTTGCTTACAGCGTTTTGTGACTGCGATAACAAGGATAAACTAACCACATGACGTTTGTTTACCACTTCACCCACTATTGTCACAGCTGGGCCTTGAAAGTTTTGTTCTGTCACTCGTTGTGCAATATTTTTTACCGTGCCGATACATACTTTCTGCTGTGCTGTTGAAGCCTGATCAATCACCGCTACAGGGGTGTTTTCTGGTAACCCGTGAGTTTTGAGGCGCTGCATAATAATATCTATCCGTTTAAGCCCCATATAAAATACTAATGTTTCGCGATTAGTCGAACAAGCCGATACATTGGCTCCAGCCACCAGTGCTTGCCAATTTGGTTCATCTATCAACGATTTTAGTTCGCCTGTGGATGATTTTACTGATTTTAAATGCGCAGTGATAAAACGTACCGATTGCGCACATTCTCTGTGTGTCAGTGGAATACCCGCATAAGCTGATGCGCCTGATGCAGCCGTAATACCCGGTACTATAGCAAAGTCAATTTGGTGCTGCGTTAAGATGTCACATTCTTCTGCTGCTCTGGCAAAAATAGCAGGGTCACCCCCTTTTAAACGCACTATGTTTTTACCAGTTAGTGCAACTTGTACCATTAACTGACAAATATCAGCTTGTTGCATACTGTGGTGTCCACACTTTTTACCCACAAACACCCGTTCAACATGACGCGGGATCATATTGATAATGTCTGGATTAACTAACCAGTCATACATCACCACATCGGCTTGTTGGATCAACCGATGGGCTTTTAAGGTCAGTAACTCTGCATCACCAGGTCCTGCCCCTATCAAATAAACATGGCCTTTTGCTGCTCGCTTATATTTTTGAATCAACTTATTATTGAAATATTCGTTAATCCAACGAGGCCATTGATGGCGAGGATTGTCGTAATGGCCCAATAAAAACTGCTGAAGTCTCGCCAAACCCCATGGTAGTAATGTATTTTCGGTATTCACGATATGGCCTCCAAAGCAATTAATTGGTCTTGTTCGATAAAGAATTTATTTGGCTTATATTGTTTTACCATTTGGCTTAGCTCGGATTTACACGAGCCACAATTAGTTCCACACTGAAGCAAACGACCTAGACTGTCTACTGAGTTACAACCTGCTTTAATAGCATCAATAATGGTGTTTTCACCCACCTTAAAACAGCTACACACCAACTTACCTTGTTTGAATTGCTTATCAGGTTGTTGATTGAGTAAGCCATGAAGCTGTTCAGACGTGACGTTTTTGCTGTTGAGTAAACTATCGATCCAACTGGGATCAACGTCAATATGATTGGGCGTGATTAACAGAATTAACGTCGTCACACCTTGTCGCATAGCGCAGATGCTATTTAAAATTGTACCTGAAGCACCTATCCATTCGTCATAAAGTGGTAACTGCAATTGCAAGTTACGTTTGATAACAGCTAGCGGTTGATCGGTGGCAAAAAACACTAGCTGTCCTTTTTCCACTGGACTAGTAACAAAATAATCAAAATATTCACGCAACCATTCAACCTTTAGATCTTGCTGAATAAATAATTGTCCGTAATGTTGATAAGTGACTTTTTGAAGGTTAACTGCTGCGTGCTTAAGTTCAGGTTGGCCGGATATTTTATCGTTAGCATCAGTATAAAGTGAAGTAATAGAAGCACTGGAAGCATTGCTGGCACTCCAATGAATAGGCGCAAAAACTTCTCCCTGACGTTGATTGTTGTCGATGACTATTGGAAGCATGACTTGATTTTTCTGGCGGTAATGAAGAGTTGTGTTTTGCAAATGCGCTGCGTTATTAAAATGCGCCGCGCTAAGGCTAACTAAATCATTGTTATTCAGCATTAAGCTTTCAGCATCTTTAACATGAATAGCCAAATACGGACGGTTGATGTGAGCAGTTAATTCAGACGATTTGCCGGTACGTGTCATGCTATGCCACTGGTCTCGGACCCGACCACTGTTGAGTATAAACGGAAAGTAACTGTTTGTTAGTTGCTCAGGGGCAACAAATTCGGTAACAACAAACTGCGCTTTGCCAGATTGGGTGTAAAATTTTCCGTCGGTGAATAATCGTTTTGTACCATCAGGAGCCGACTTATTGACTGGCCATTGCACAGGCCTTAAACGGTTATATTGTGTTTCTGTTATGTTACATAAAGCAGATAGGTCTAAGTCTCGGCTACCTTGATTATCTGCCTTTGTTAAGCCTGTATATTCGGCAAATATTTCACTGGGTGAATCGAAGTTAAAACCGCTAGTAAAACCCATAGCTTTGGCTACGTCACACATGATTTTCCAGTCGTGTTTGGCTTCACCTGGGGCGGGTAACAAGCCACGCTGACGCGAAATGCGTCGCTCTGAATTGGTTACAGTGCCATCTTTTTCTGACCATCCAGTAGCGGGTAAAGCAATATGGGCATAATCAAGAGTGTCGTTTTTGGACACACATTCAGACACCACCACCAGCTCACATTTCTTTAATGCTTTGGCAATTTTTTGTCTGTTAGGCATACTCACCATTGGATTTGTCGCCATGATCCAAACTGCTTTGACTTTACCATTATTGATATTTTCAAATAAATCGACAGCTTTAAAGCCGGGTTTATCGGCTATAGTTGGTGACTGCCAATAATTTTGAACTGTTTGACGGTGCTCAGGGTTTTCAATATTCATATGACAAGCCAACATATTGGCTAAACCACCCACTTCACGACCGCCCATAGCATTAGGTTGACCCGTTAACGAAAACGGCCCGCATCCCTCACGGCCAATTTTACCCGTGGCTAAATGACTGTTGATAATACTGTTCGCTTTGTCTGTACCAGAGCTAGATTGATTTACTCCCATACAATAGGCAGTGACCACTTTATCAGTTTGACTAAAAAGTTTGTAGAAGCTGAGTAGCTGTAATTCAGTGACGTCACATTGTTTAGCAACTTTATCAATAGTCCATGGTGCGCAGTTATTTAATACCTTTGCAAAGCCTTGGGTATAGGACGAAATATAACTGATATCCAATGTATCATGGGCGGCCAAATAAGCTAATAAACCGTTAAACAACACTACATCAGTACCAGGTTTAATCGCTAGGTGTATATCGGCTAACTCTGACGTAGCGGTCCTTCGCGGATCGATTGTCACTACTTGCATATCAGGATTAAGTTTTTTAGCTCTTTCGATGCGTTGAAATAATACGGGGTGTGTCCAAGCAGCATTAGAGCCCACCAAGATCAATAATTCGGCTTGCTCTAAGTCTTCATAACAACAAGGTACCGCATCGGCACCAAAAGCACGTTGATAAGCAGCCACAGCAGACGACATACACAGTCGAGAATTAGTATCGATATTGGCACTGCCTATGTAACCTTTCATCAATTTGTTGGCAATATAATAGTCTTCTGTCAAAAGCTGCCCTGATACATAAAACGCAACAGAATCAGGTCCATGCTGAGCAATGATCTGATTCAGTTTACTGGCAGCGTGAGTAATGGCATCATCCCAACTAGCTTTTTTATTATTGATCATCGGGCTCAATAAACGACCTGATATCGTGTTCGTTTCCAAAAGTTTGCTACCCTTTACACACAAACGTCCAAAGTTTGCCGGGTGATCGCTACTGCCTCTTAAGTCTGTTAACTTTTTATCAGCGTTGGCATCAGCTTCAATGGTTACATCGACACCACAACCCACGCCGCAATATGGACAAGTAGTGCTAAACAGTGACGCATTACATTTATTTTCTTTAGGCATAGAACAACTAGAAGACATCAATCAATCAACCAACTGCAACTGCACTTGATCTTTTTCGATACGCACCGGATAAACAACCAACTTAACCGCAGCATCATCTAAACACTGGCCTGACTCTAAGCAATAACGCTGTTTATATAAGGGAGAGATAACCACTTTTGCGTCTTGCACAGAACCCAACAATCCACGATACAACACATTAGCCTTGCCAATAGGATCCCAGTTGCTGACTGCAAAAATGTGTTCAGCACTGACGCTTTTTATTTTAAATAAAGCAATTTGTTGTTTATTTAAAAAAGCGCAAACCCCAGAGTTATCAACCAAGTCACTATCGCTGCATACTGTAATCCAACTATCTTGTGCACTCATAACATTTCTCCTTAAACTATTTCTGTAGCAAATTCAGTAACAACAGCCGCATCTTTTTCTAGATTGTTTTGTAATTGAATAAGGGACTGTTTTTCTATTTCAGTAGCTGGACGAATTTGTTCTCGCTCTTCAACAAATACGATGTTCATATCAGACTCTTCACTGTTAACAAACTGACGAAAGCGTTTACGCGATTGCTCGTTTTCAATTGCGGTTTTCCATTCACACTGATAGGTATCGACCACATGTTGCATTTGTGCTTCAAGCTCTTCGCCTAAGCCCAGAGAGTCTGCAATCACCACTTCTTGTAAATACGCCAAACCGCCTTCTAGATTTTCCATCCATACCGAGGTTCGTTGTAGACGGTCACCCGTTCTAACGTAAAACATCAATACTCGGTCTATATATTTAACTAAGGTTGCGGTGTCTAAATCAGTAGCAAACAAATCACCATGCCGCGGTTTCATGCCACCGTTGCCACAAACATAAAGATTCCAACCGTTTTCAGTGGCTATAATGCCAATGTCTTTGCTTTGCGCTTCGGCGCATTCGCGGGTACAACCTGATACAGCAAATTTTATTTTGTGCGGCGCACGCAGACCTTTGTAGCGATTTTCTAACTCAATAGCTTGACCAACTGAATCTTGCACACCATATCGACACCAATTACTCCCTACACATGACTTCACTGTTCGTAGTGCTTTGGCATAAGCATGGCCTGTCTCAAAACCGGCATCGATCAATGTTTGCCAAATAGCCGGTAATTGCTCCACGCGGGCCCCAAATAAATCGATGCGTTGACCTCCAGTGATCTTGGTATACAATTTATAATCTTTTGCTACCTGACCTAACACAATTAGTTTTTCTGGGGTGATTTCGCCACCAGCAATGCGCGGAATGACAGAGTAAGTCCCATCTTTTTGCATATTACCGAGGTAAGTATCGTTGGTATCTTGCAAACTGACATGATCGGGCTTGAGAACGAAGTCGTTCCAAACTGAGGCTAAAATCGATGCGGTGACAGGCTTACAAATTTCACAGCCTAAACCTTTACCGTGTTTAGCGATTAAGTCATCAAATGTTTTGATGCTACTTACTTTGACTAGATGAAACATTTCTTGACGTGAGTAAGCGAAGTGCTCACAAATATCTTTTTTTACTTCAACGCCGCGTTTGGTTAGTTCGCTATCCACTACTGTTTTTAACAATGCAGTGCATCCACCGCAACCTGTGCTGGCTTTGGTGCATGATTTGATATCAGCTAAGTTGCAACTACCTGTATCAAAAGCGGCAATGATGTCGCCTTTTGATACGTTGTGACACGAACAAATAGTAGCTGTGTTCGGTAATGCATCGACACCAAGCGCAGGCGCTACGTCGGCACCTGCTGGTAAAATCAGGCTTTCTGGATATTCAGGTAATTCAATATTGTTTAATGCGTATTGCAATAATGTATCGTAATCGCTGGTGTCACCAATCAATACTGCACCTAGTAATTTTTTCTGTTGAGCATCCACCACGATCTTTTTGTAAATTTCTAATGGCTGGTTTTCGTAGGTGTAACAAAGTGCTCCATCAGTCTTAGCATGCGCATCACCAATCGAACCAACCTCTACACCCATCAATTTTAATTTGGTACTCATATCAGCACCTTGAAAAATGACATCTCCACCAATAATATGACTAGCTGCGGCTCTGGCCATGGTGTAACCAGGTGAAACTAAACCAAAAATAAAGTTATTCCATAAAGCACATTCACCAATGGCGTAAATATCAGGATCACTGGTTAAACATTGATCGTTAATCACTATGCCACCGCGCTCTCCTATGGCGATATCAAATTCACGGGCCAAGGTATCTTGTGGGCGAATACCCGCCGAGAACAGAATCATGTCGGTTTCTAACACTTCACCATCAGCAAAACACATTTTGTAACGACAAGTTTCACCGGCTTCGATGCTTTGTGTCGCTTTTTGGGTGTGCACCTTTACGCCAAGGGCTTCTATTTTACTGCGTAATACTCGTCCACCGCCAGTATCGACTTGCACAGCCATTAATTGCGGTGCAAATTCGACAACATGAGTTTGAAGTCCTGCTTCTTTTAAAGCGTTAGCTGCTTCTAAACCGAGTAAGCCACCACCCACCACCACACCGACTTTACTGACAGCAGCTGAAGCGCTGATATCTTCAAGATCTTCAATGGTCCGGTAGACCAAACAATGAGGTTGGTCGTTGCCTGTTATAGGTGGTACAAAAGGATAAGAGCCAGTAGATAGCACAAGTTTGTCATATTCAAATATGTCGCCCGCTTCAGTAGTAACTAATTTAGCTGACTTATCGATACTGATAACTTTGGCATCTACTGCAAACTTAATATTATGTTGTTGATAATATTCTGGTGTAGTTAATGCTAATTCTTCAGCCGTCTTTCCAGAAAAATACTCGGATAAATGAACACGGTCATAAGCAAGCCTTGGCTCTGCTGACAGTACCACGACATCTGATTGAATATTATTGTCTGCTTTGGCCGACAAATTGTTTTCTTTTATCAGTTGGTCGACAAAATGATGACCCACCATGCCATTACCTACTACTACTATTCGCATGTTATTCCCGTTGTACACATTATTTAAGTCCGACATGAGTCACCTCTGCATGTTTTTACATTTCTTGTGCGCAAAAAAAAACCCACCACTCCAATTCAGGAATAGGTGGGCTTCTTTGCCAAATCAACTTGAACACGCTTTGTATAAAAATTGATTAATAAATTTTGATAGCTATCGACATTGCTACATACAAATTTGATACAGAAATTATGCCAATTATTAATACTATATAATTCAGTTGGTTAGATTGAAAAATAGGTTGTGAAGTTACACATATTGCTCTTATCTAATGCAATAGCACCAAAATAGCGCATTAAAAAAAGGCTGATGATGTTGCGTTAAGCTATACACCGAAGCTATTCTTGCAGCTGGTTTTATGTATATATACCCTTAGGAAAAAGTCTCAAAATGAATCTGATAAAAGCGTTAACACTCAGCACAACACTATTGCTCGCCCTTGATCTCCAAGCTGCATCAGTGTGGAAAGTGACTAACAACCAGCATAGTCTTTATATTGGAGGCACTATCCATGTCCTTTCTCCTAATGATTACCCTTTAGCAAAGGAGTATGATTTGGCATATCAAGCATCAAATAAATTAATTTTTGAAACCAATATGGATGTAGCAAGTTCACCAGAGTTTGGTCAAAAAATGATGGACCAAATGATGTACAGCGACGGCACAACAATCAATAAAGTATTACAACCCGATACTTATAAAGCGCTCGCGATACATCTATCATCTCGACAAATACCGATGCAAGCATTTGCCTCACATAAGCCGACTTTGCTAGCTATTTCACTTACATTCATAGAGCTAGAGGCCATGGGATATACCAGTGAGGGCGTAGATATGTTTTTTGCTAATATGGCAAAAGTCGAAGGAAAAGAACAAGGTTGGTTAGAAACACCTGACGAACAATTAGCGTTTCTGGCTAAATTAGGCGGCGACGATCCTAATGCTATAATCGAATACACTCTTAAAGATATCAAAAAGATGCCAGAGATGTTTGCTAAGTTACATTCAACTTGGCTGGCAGGTGATATGCAAGGTATGGCGGATGTAGGTATTACACCTTTTCAAGATGAGTATCCGATTATCTACCAAGACTTATTGGTGTCCCGTAACAACAATTGGTTACCTAAGATTGTTGATATGTTAAATGACACACCCATAGAGTTTATTTTGGTCGGTGCATTGCACCTTTCAGGGCCTGATAGTGTTTTGGCAAAGCTCAAGGCTAAGGGTTACAAGATAGAAAAACTATAACTGATAACTGATGAGCACAAATCAAAAGACAGGAATTTATGTCCTGTTTTTTGAAATTCACTCACTCTTTATCGTCTTCTTATCGTCTTCTTATCGTTTTTTTGCGATAATCCTTTTTTGATTTGTAAATACTGACAAAATTAAATCTATGATCGAAACCTGCGATACTCCTGGACTTTTACCGATACAATCCGCAATTTCCAATATGCTTAAACAAATTATTTCAGTTTTAGAGAGTGAGCACATAGAACTGGGTGAATCACTTGGCAGAGTGTTAGCCGAAAATGTGGTTTCACAGATTAATGTGCCGCCAAATGATAATTCAGCCATGGATGGTTATGCTGTTCGCTATGAAGATCTTATTGATAACAATCAACTCAAATTAGTGGGTACCGCTCTAGCTGGCACACCTTTCAAAAATAAAGTGTTGGCTGGCCAATGTATCAGGATCATGACAGGTGCTGTTATACCCCAAGGCACTGATTCTGTAGTGATGCAGGAAAACACAGATATTAAAAGTGACGTGGTTGTTTTTAAACAAATACCTGAATGCGGTAATAGTGTTCGAAGAGCGGGTGAAGATATCCAGCAAGGTAACGTTGTGGTGACCAAAGGTACTAGACTGACCCCAGCTTATCTAGCATTAATTGCTTCGGTCGGTATTGTTGAAGTATCAGTGTTCCGTCATATTAAAGTAGGCTTAATTGCCACGGGTGATGAATTAACGCCTCCTGGTCAACCTCTTAGTGATGGTGCTATCTACGAAAGTAATCGTTATGCAATTAGCGCATTACTCAAAACCTTTCCCGTTGTTCTATTTGATTTTGGTATTGTCAAAGATAACAAAGAAGATTTAAAAGCTGTTTTTGAACAGGCAGGTAATCACTGTGATTTAGTTTTGTCTTGCGGAGGCGTATCGGTGGGTGATGCCGATTACGTAAAAGAAATATTAGACGACTTAGGTTCTATCAGTTTTTGGAAAGTGGCAATTAAACCCGGTAAACCTTTTGCCTTTGGTCAACTAGGTAACGCTTGGTTTTGTGGTCTTCCGGGTAATCCAGTCTCATCTTATGTGACATTTGAACAATTAGTAACACCAGTATTGCAAAAATTAAGTGGGCAAACATATCTTCCTACGCCATATTTTGTTGCCAAAGCAGCTTGTCTTATTAAAAAAAGACCGGGGCGCACAGATTATCAGAGGGGTATATTTTACCGTGACGAACATGGGAAGCTCTGGGTTAAGCCTAATGGAAAACAAGGTTCAGGGATCATGAGCTCTATCGCCCATGCAAATTGCTATATGGTCTTAGAACAAAACGCAGATGACGTCCAGCAGGGCGAAGCGGTTAACATCCAACCGTTTTAAGCAAGCGATATAAGCTAAGTGATACCAGCTCAATTAAAGAATTTTGCACCACAGAGGAAGAAGAGCGCTGACGCTACACGGATAAAAGAAAGGATTAAGAACAATTGTTCAGGGTGAAGCTGTGAACATTCAGTCTTTATAAAAGCACATCAGTGATGAACAAAATTTATTTCACCGCAAAAGATAATAAGTACGACGGATGCAAGACAAATAAATAAAGGATTTTTTTATTCTTTATTTATTTGTCTGTGAACTTATTTTCCTCAGTGGTGAGAAATCTTTTAGTTTAAGTTATCAACAACAATAAGAAGCAAGACTCGTGGCATTTAAGAAAGAATTAAAAACAATTTGTCATCTGGCGTGGCCTTTACTGGTTGCGCAAATCACCCAAACTTTGATGGGGGTGTCGGATACTATTATGGCGGGTCGATATTCAGCTACCGATATGGCAGCTGTAGCAATTGGATTTGGTTTTACCCTACCAATTATAGTGTTTCTTCAAGGGATTACTCTAGCGCTACCGGCTATTATTTCTCGTTTCAATGGCTCAAAACAGATTGATAAAGTCGCTAATTATACTCAGCAGATGGTCTGGCTAGCCTTAGCTTTTTCTATTCTAGCGGTGTTGTTTGGCTTTGTATTTGAACCTATTATGCAATACATACAGATGGAAGAAGACTTACGGCGTATTACAATCGACTATATTCATTATATTTTATATTCGATGCCTGCCTTTGCCTTGTATCAGGTACTCAGAAATTATTGTGAGGGTTTATCCATTACTAAACCTAGCATGCTGATTATGGGTATTGGTTTACTGGTTAACATACCGGCTAATTATGTATTAATTTATGGAAAGTTTGGCCTACCTGAGATGGGTGGAGCAGGTTGTGGTGTAGCAACAGCATTAGTCTTTGTGGCGATGTTTATTGCGACTTGGTTGTATACACTAAAGTCCAAAAAGCTGGCTAGGTATGACTTGTATGCCAAGTTATATCGGCCTCATTATCAAGATATGATGGAATGTATGAAGTTGGGCTTGCCTATCGCTATGACCATATTATTTGAAGTTACATTGTTTGCAGCAGTGGCTATTTTGCTTGCACCTTTTGGAGCAATTGCGGTGGCATCTCATCAAGTAGCGCTAAACTTTTCTGCACTGATGTTTATGATCCCTCTTAGTATAGGCATGGCAACCAGTATTCGTATCGGACATCTTCTTGGCGAACAAAACCCCGAACAGGCAAAAGTTGCAACAAAGTGTGCTTTCTTCTTAGGTATAAGCATTGCTATTTTTACCGCCTGTTTAACTGTCATAGGCCGTGAATTTATCGCTAATTTATACAGTATTGACCCACCTGTGATTAAGTTAGCGTCTGGCCTTTTATTATTGGCCGCTATGTTTCAATTTTCAGACGCTATTCAGGTTATATCAGGGACTGCGCTGCGTGGATACAAAGACACAACCGCCATGTTCTATTTAAGCTTTATATCTTACTGGGTAGTGGGTATGACAATAGGCTGTGTGTTGGGGTTGACCGATTGGATAGTACCCAAAATGGCAGCCGCAGGTTTCTGGATAGGATTTATTTGTGGTTTAAGTACCGCTGCCGTGACGTTAGGATTAAGGCTTAGATATATTCAAAAAACAGTTATACAGCTTGATACGGCTACTACCTAAATTAAAACCTAAACTATGATATAAATAGGAAACCATATGCAATTATTGGAAATCGCATTTCGCCCTAAATCTAGAGCCCCTATGCAAACTAAATCAGAATCGATGATTAGCAAAGTAGCCGGTGTAGAGGGTGACTTTAGAGGTAAACCAGGTAAACGTCAGGTTACAGTGATGAGCATTGAGCAATGGAAACTTGCTTGTGATGCAGTAGATACGATACTTCCATGGACGGTCAGGCGAGCTAATTTATTGGTTGATGGTGTTAATTTTGACCCTAGTATGGTCGGACAACAAATTAAGATTGGTCATTGTATTTTATATGTTACGGGTGAAACAGACCCTTGCCCAAAAATGGATGCGCAACATCAAGGGTTAACACAAGCCCTCACACCTGATTGGCGCGGTGGCGTTTGCTGTCGGGTCATTGCAGATGGAAGAATAAGGGTCGGCGATAAGATGGTTATTATATAACCGAAGTATAAACTTCGTTGTTATTTTTTTAAAATATCTTAACCTGATGATGTAATTAGGTTTATTATTACTACTGTCATTCACATACAAAGTGTAAATTAATCATGAAAGCCTCTTATTTACTTATTGTTGTATCTGCTCTTGTTTTTTCACCACAAATTCACGCCGAAGGTTGGCTCGATTCTCTTAAAAACATATTGGGTATGGAAACAGAAGCAGAAACACCTGCGATGCCAAACATTACTGATATGGTTAGCTCAGTAAGTCAGTCGGTCGGCATCGATAAATCTCAAGCTGAAGGCAGCTTAGCTTCTATTTTTAATTATGCTAAAGAAAACATCTCTGCTGAACAGTTTAGTGGTTTGAGACACTCACTACCTGGTCTCGATTCACTAATGGCTGCAGTGCCAGATATCAGTGAAATGACGTCTGAAGGTGGATTAGCTGGATTGATGGATAAGGCAGCTAACTATAATGATTCGTTAAAAGCAGTGAACGAATTGAAAAAACAGTTTGAAGCATTAGGTTTAAAACCAGAAATGATTATGCAAGTTGTTAATAGTACCAAAACATATTTAGATACGGATGAAGGTCAAAAAATCAAGCAACAACTGGTGCAGGCCTTTGGCCAGTTATCCATATAATAATTATC
>NZ_CAJXPA010000037.1 GCF_913058035.1 uncultured Paraglaciecola sp.
ATGGTACTTAGGTATAACAATGAATAACTTTTATAGATGTGATTAAAATCCCAGTGACATAGTTAATTAAATTTTATTCGTGAACAATATAGGAATTAATAAATTGCCTTTATCAAAACGTTTGTATGTTTGGTTATGTAAAATCCCTAATAGAGAGCAGTACTTAAGATTTGATACATAAGAGCCAATTTATAATTATCTTAGGGTTGTAGTGCAAAGTAATGGGGTATTTTAATGAGGGTCAAAGTAGTGCCCGTTCGCCATCAAAATAGAATGTAAGGATTATATTTTAACTTGTTATTATTAAATGAGACCAAGAAAGGAGAGCTGCTGCCTCATGTACTTTAAGTTTTTTTGTAGAGCGATTGCAGATAAAACCACACATTAAAGGTTTTTAGGTACTCTTTACATTTGGGCTGGCGACATGCCAGCCATTTTTTTGAAACTAACTAGAAACTAGTTAGGGTTCAACGCATGCGCAACTTGAGCAATTTGATCTCGCATCCAAATATGTGCGTCATCTAAGTCAGCGCTCATGTGCCAATATAAAAAGTATTCAAGTGGTGGCAATTCAAACGGTAACTCATACATAGATAGGTCATAGTGTTTCGCAAGGTGATAAGGCAAACAAGCGATTAAATCGGTCTTAACCAAGGTCGAGGGAACGGTTAAAAAATGTTGACTACGCATGACTACCTTTCGCTTTTCACCTGCTTTGTCTAACGCAACGTCTATTGGGCCTACGCCAGTTTTTCTGTGTGAAACATTAATATGACCAAGCTGTAAAAACGCATCCATGCTCATGCCTTGAGATAATGAGGGATGATTTTTACGCGCTAGCACCACAAATCTATCTTGAGCAATTTTTTGTTTACATAAATGTTGGTCGCTAAATGATGATGCATCAGCATAAAAATCTAAATTGCCGCTGGCCATAGCCGATACGATATTTTTTCGTTCAATCTCATAGTTTGTTATAGATATTTTAGGTGCATTTTTCTGTAAAGAACCTAAAAGTCGAGGAATGATACTAACTTCAAGCAAGTCTCTACAAGCAAAGTTAAAGGTTTTTTCGGCCTTCAAAGGGTCAAAAATGTGGCTCTCTTGTACGCTTCTTCGCAGTAACCCCAATGCTTCTCGAGCGGGCCCAATAATATTTTGGGCCACTGGTGTGGGTGTCATACTGTGCCCAGTTCGCACAAACAAGGGATCGTTCAGCATTTCTCGCAAACGGGCTAGGGAGTTACTTACCGCTGGTTGTGTAATACATAACACGTCTGCGGCTTTCGTTAAGCTACCAGCTGTGTAAATTGCATCAAACACAGCAAATAAATTTAAGTCAATACGGTGCAAATTCATAAACATACCTTTACAACAAATCTGCAAATAGGATACGTTAAATATTAGTTAAATCAATGTTTAGCTATAGTTAATATTCATTACATTGATATATCGAAGCTTGTTAGACTATTAAATTAATTGACAAAGGAGACAGTAATATGACTAAAACATTATTAGAATTAACAGTGGGAGAGCAACTGCCAATAGGTGATTGGGTATGTATTTCTCAAGCAGATATAGACTTGTTTGCTAAGGCCACCAATGATCATCAATGGATACATGTTGACCCAAACAGGTGTAAAAAAGAGAGTCCTTTTGGAACTACAATTGCGCACGGGTATTTAACAGTTACTTTAATGCCTAACTCTCTTTATCAGTCAATTCAACCGGATCCGATATACAAATCGTTACTCAATTATGGGGTTGATAAAATTCGATTTATTGAACCTGTTCGAGCGGATGATAAAATAAGGTTTATATCAACTTTAATCAAAATAGAACAGAAAGCTTCAGGTATGTTGTTTTATTTTGAAACTATTGCAGAAATAGAAGGCCGAGATAAACCTGCCATGAAAGGTGTTTTTCTGACTTTATTAGCGGGTGCTCAGTGACGCTGAATATTTATATTTGTTCTGAACAATATACAGCAATTATCTTATTTTAATCTCAAACTATCTGGTCAGACCATTGTGGGAATTGATGTTCACATATAGATAACAATCTATTTACATGTCAGCTTCTCCAACCTACTATTAGTGCCGGGTGTTGATAAGTATATTCATCACTCAGCAAACAATAATATTATTAGAATCAAGTAGTTTGGTGGTCTTTTAGTCAGGTTGTCCTACATCGTCCACTTTTGAATGAGATATCTAATAACAAATAGCTAATAGCTCACCTATTGGGAACACATTATGAAAATGAAAACTAAACTAACAGCATTGGCTGTGGCAATTTCCGCCCAACTAATACCTATGGGCAACATCGCAATTGCTCAAGAAGAAAGTGCAGATAAAGAACAAGAATTTGAATTGATCATGGTGACGGGTAGCTTTGTAAGGCGCAGTGAAAACTTCTCATCACCCTCACCGCTAGCAGTTATTGATAGTGTGGCTATCGACGCCATAGGTGCCAAAAGTATTGGTGATATCACTCAGACACTGACTATTAATACTGGTGCAGAAAACACGCCTGATGCTTTTACACAAAACGCAACAGCAGGCACCTCAAATATTAATTTACGTGGGTTGGGTGTTTCTTCGACTTTAGTGTTGCTTAATAGTAAGCGCCAAGTTGTTACTGCTCAGCCTAATAATAGCGGGGTCAACTTTGTTGATACCAGCTCTTTGATACCCATGATAGCTTTAAATCGAATGGAAATAGTAAAGGATGGTGCATCAGCATTATACGGCTCTGATGCTGTAGCGGGTGTTGTTAACTTTATTACCAAGAGTGATTACGAAGGTACGCAAGTGTCACTTGATTATCAAGATGGCGCACACGGTGATAACAAAGAGTATACAGTGCAAGGTTTGTGGGGAACGGTAGGTAATGATAGCAGTTTGATGGCAGCTATCAGTTACACTAATCGTTCTCCTATGTTTACTGGCGATCGACGCTTGAGTCGTCCTCAAGATGATACAAGCTCGTTAGGTAGCCCTGGTTCTTACTTTTTAGGCGGAACACCTTTCATAGACCCAACAGGATGTGAGGAGTTTGGTGGTTTCCCAAGACTACTTGCACCATCGGGAACAGTACCAGGTTTAGAAATTGGATTTTGTGGTTTTGATTTTGGTAATGGTTATTCATTTGTGCCTGATGAATCACGTTTATCAACATTTGTGCAAGCAACAAAACAATTGACTGATAATGTTGAGTGGACGACTGAAATTTCTACTGCTAGAAACAGAGCTGTAAGAGGGGGGTCACCAAGCTTTCCTATATTAACCTTCCCAACTGTTCCTGCTGACCATCCTAATAATCCTTTCGGTACCGATGTGTCCTATTTTGGTCGTGAAGTCGGTAACGTCGGAGATGGCACTTCTTTTCCAGGTGACCCAGCTAACACAGAGTCTGACACCTTCAGATTTAGTACTATGTTGCAAGGCGAGTTGGATTCTGGGTTTTGGGAAGTCAGTTATACCGCTGCTAGAAACAACTTCTTATTTACAGTAAATGATACCTTGGGGCAACAATTTCAAAACGCTTTAAGAGGATTTGGTGGACAAGGTTGTGATCCAATTTCAGGGACTGCAGGTGTCGGAGCTTGTGAATATTTTAACCCTTTTGCTACCTCGTTATCTTCTGCCCCTAATTCACAAAACTTGTTTGATTCTTTTACCGGACGTCAAGAAATCGACTCTACTTCAAATCTTGAAGTAGCTGAAGCGTTCATTTCTACTGAATTATTTGAGATGAATGGCGGTGCAGCTGGATTTGCATTTGGTGCTCAGTATCGTTATCAAGATTTAACCCAAGATTATGATTCTTTGTCTAACCAAGACAGCTTCTCGTTTGTAATTGGTAATGCCGACATATACGGTGAGCAAGATGTTGTTGCCTTGTTCGGTGAATTGGCTTTGCCAGTTAGCGAAGATGTAGATATTCAAATCGCATTACGATATGAAGATTATGGCGGTACTATAGGGGATACTATTGATCCTAAGCTAGCTGTATCTTGGCGTGCAACGGATAATTTTTCTCTTAGAGGATCTATTTCAACCTCTTTCAGAGCCCCTTCTATCTTTCAAAAAGATGGTGGCGGTACTAGCTTAAATCAGATGGTTGATCCTTTAACGGGTTCTGCAGCATTCGCTGCGGATAGAACGTCAGGAAATGATGAATTGGTTCCCGAGGAGTCTACAGCCTTCAACATTGGATTTTCGTTAGAGCCTGTTGATGATTGGTCTATTGAAGTAGATTATTGGAGTTTTGACTTTACTGATCTGATCATTAAAGAAAATTTCCAAGCTATTTTAAATGCTGATCCACAAAACCCTGAAAGAGTCGTTAGGGCAGGGGATCCTCTTAATGGTCCATTGCTTCAGGTTTTAACCACTTATGTTAACGCCAGTTCACTAGAGACTTCAGGTCTTGATATTGTTTCTAGCTTTAAATTAGAAACGGATATGGGTACTTTCTCTCCAAGTATTAGTGCTACTTATATCTTAGCCTATGATTTGGTTGACCCTCAAGCGGGTCCAATTGACGGTGCTGGTTCACGTAATAATAGTAATATTGGTGTGTCTACACCTGAGTTGCGCGCAAATTTGGGACTGAATTGGAAACATGAAGCATACTCAGCGAATATTTTTGCTCGTTATGTAGATAGCTACAGTGATGATCAAAACTGCGCCGATGGTAATCTCTTCTCAGCTGCTTGTACCGAAGGTTTCAAAGATGTTGACAGTCATTTGACGTGGGACGCTCAAGTTAATATCGACTTGGGTCGTTTATTTGAGACTGATGGTGCTTATGTCTTATCGTTAGGTGGAGTGAATCTTACAGATCAAGATCCACCTCAACTGTTCACTAATGCTGGTTTCGATTCTAAGGTGCATGACCCACGAGGTCGCCAAATATATGCGCGATTGGCAATTGAATTCTAACGTTAGTTAGAACTGTTTAGACGTAAGTAAATCCCCGGTTATAACTGGGGATTTTTTTGTAAACAACTTTTTCCAGCTGCTGCAACATTAGTTTGTGGTCACAAGCTTTAATTTATGAAGTTAATTTCACACAATGTCATGATGCTATGATCCAACACGTTGACAAGAAGCCTATTATGGAAAAATATTCCCAAGAACAGATCCACATTCAGCTGAAAAATATAAACCAACAATTAGACATTCAACAGCAATGGGAGATCGTTGAAGGTAAGTTGACTAAAACTTTTAAGTTTAAAAGTTTTATCCGTGCCTTTGGTTGGATGACACAAATCGCTATTTGGGCTGAAAAGCTTAATCATCATCCTGAGTGGTTCAATGTGTATAATAAAGTTGTTGTTCAACTCACTACCCATGATGTGGGAGGTATTAGTGAATTGGATTTTAAACTAGCTGAAAAAATGGAGGTGTTTTTAAAATAAATGAGTTTCGAACTCCTCGCAACACAAAATGAATTTTAAATAAAAACGGGTCAAAAACTGACTAAAGGTGTTGCTTAATTCCTCATGTCGTATGTAGTTTAAGCGGTTGAACATGTTTTTAGGGTTTATCTGTATTATGTGCTTGCGTGCCAAAGTTGGCTATGTATAATACGCCGCACTTGAGCAGAGGAAGAAAAGCAACTTCCTACTCAAATAAAGTTTCAAGCGCGGGATGGAGCAGTCTGGTAGCTCGTCGGGCTCATAACCCGAAGGTCGTAGGTTCAAATCCTGCTCCCGCAACCATATTAGGACGAACCAATAATTTATTTATTGGTTCGTTTTTTTTTGCACTCAATATATCCAAAGTGGTAGATTCAATCTTGAACTGCTGATTACAAAACCTCTATAAAGTCTGTTGATTTTGGCCAGTATTACCGTAGTAGGTCATGGGTGTTTTCATTCACCCCTTGTTGTCACGAGCAACAAGGGTCTGCAAGATAAACATCATATTGCAAACTTTTAGTGGTTTTTCATGGTACGTAAATTTTTCAGCATTATCAGCTAGTATAGTTAGCACAACAATTTTTAACGGCGCTAACAAAGGTATGGTTGCAGTAACTGGTTTTACTGATGTGTCATTTACACGTGTCGAAATGGTAAAATTCGTTTTCGCTCTACAATCGTGATCAGTGCGCTACAGTGCCCTTTTCCAATAACCAGCTCTATTTCCTAATCACCCACTCTACTTTTATCGTCAACAACGTGTGGGCGCTCATCAATACTGATACGTTTCTTAATTAACCCTCTGCAGGATTGCATATCGTTACTACGTGATTGATGATCTTTACCTTTTCTCAGTAAATGTTTGAATAAGTGACCACCACATTGCATGTCAGACATAATGTGGTAATAAATGATTTCATAATTAATAGCGACGCTCTGGTCTTCACTAAGCCAGCCAGATATTTTCTCTGGACCCTATTTATTTAGAACTTTTGATTCAATTAAGGTAATGAGTATAGTTGTCATTTTAATGTCTTTACACGCGGCTAATCGGCGTGTAACTGTCGACGTTTGAACCCGCTTAAGCTGTGTACTTATTATTTGAATCCAAGAGTTTTTAATGATGTCAGAATAAAGTTATCTAACGATTTTTTAGCTACTAGTATTTAGTGTTAGATATTCGATATTCGATATAAACAGCATAACTCTTTTTTATTTGCTTTCTTAATAGCACAGTGTGGATATTAAATAATTAGATTAGATGCTTTTGGCAAACAATATCCAGATTTTTGGTACAAGTTACGCAATAAAATAAACGCATGTCTAACTGTTATTAGTTTTATTAATTTTAATTTTTTCTTGAAACAATCACCATTAAGGTGCTAATTACGATTCTTGCATGTTTTTTAGCCATTCAGTTCCACCTAGTCTTGCAAGTCGCCTTTGTCCTCTGTAGAATGCGCCGCACTTGAGAAGCGATCTCCCTCATCTTAGGATGATAGTAACGCTTCATAGTGTGGAAATCTTTAAGATGTTTTTGCGTTCGATTGTTGGTTCAGTTGGTATCGCATTTCCACAACCACTTTTAGAAGTTGGTTTAACACCAGTTTCTAGTAGAATAGTGGACTAGGGTCCAGAAACAAATAACCCCGCTTGTACGGGGTTTTTTGTCTTTAAAATTTCGGTTTTCTTTCTGGGCATTTGGCCCTTTTTTTGTTTTCGGAGCAAAACTTTGTCGCAACTCGAACAAAAGCTAACGGATATGTTAACGGCACCTGTTGAAGCATTAGGCTTTGAGATGGTGGGTGTGGAGTTTCTTCGCGCAGGTAAACATTCTTCGTTACGTATTTTTATTGACCATCCAGAGGGAATTAGTGTTGAGCACTGTGCAGAGGTAAGTCGCCAAGCCAGCGCAGTGCTGGATGTAGAAGATCCAATTAGCATTGAGTACAACCTAGAAGTATCATCCCCTGGAATGGATCGGCCTTTATTTAAAGAATCACATTACCTTGAATGTTTAGGTGAAGTAGTGTCTCTCAAATTAAGAATACCGATGGGTGATAGACGTAATTTTAAAGGAAAAGTGTTAGCTTGCGAAACAGGCAATTTAACATTAGAAATTGATAACCAAACCCATGTTTTGGCTATCGTAAATATTGAAAAAGGTAATCTCGTCCCATCTTTTGATTAAGATGGTGACCTGACAAGGGCTGTCGTAAGAGAGTAATCAGTGAGGCAACAATGAATAAAGAAATTCTGTTAGTGGCTGAAGCCGTTTCAAATGAAAAACAAGTTCCGAGAGAAAAAATCTTCGAGGCGTTAGAGTTTGCTATAGCAAGTGCTACAAAAAAGAAAAGCGAAAGCGAAATTGAAATTCGAGTAAGTATTGACCGTGAAAGTGGTAGTTTTGAAACTTTTCGACGCTGGCTAGTCGTTGCAGACGATCATGTGCAAGAGACTCCTACGGCTGAAATGTCGTTGTCTGCTGCTCAGATGGACGAACCAGACAAAAAGTTAGGTGAATTTGTTGAAGAGCAAATCGAGTCCATAGCATTCGACCGAATAACCACACAAACGGCTAAACAAGTTATCGTTCAAAAAGTACGTGAAGCTGAACGTGATCAGGTATTAGCGGAGTATGAAGAGCGTGTTGGTGAACTAGTTACAGGTACAGTTAAAAAAGTTAATCGCGATAATGTGATTATTGATCTAGGCAATAACGCCGAAGGTGTCATATACCGAGACGACATGTTACCGCGTGAAACATTTCGCCCAGGTGATAGAGTACGTGGATTGCTTTACGTTATTCGTCCTGAAGCCCGTGGTGCTCAATTATTTATTAGTCGTACACATCCAGATATGCTGGTTGAACTGTTTCGTATTGAAGTGCCAGAAATCGCCGAAGAAACGTTAGAAATAAAAGCTGCGGCTCGTGATCCAGGTTCAAGAGCAAAGATTGCCGTTAAAACCAACGACAAACGTTTAGACCCTGTTGGAGCTTGTGTAGGTATGCGTGGTTCACGTGTCCAAGCTGTATCAGGTGAGTTAAGCGGTGAGCGTGTTGACATCGTGCTTTGGGACGATAATCCTGCACAATTTGTTATCAACGCTATGGCACCAGCGGAAGTGGCATCTATTGTTGTTGATGAAGACAAGCATTCAATGGATGTTGCTGTTGAATCAGACAATTTAGCCCAAGCGATAGGTCGAAGTGGTCAAAATGTTAGATTAGCCAGTCAACTGACCGGTTGGGACTTAAATGTAATGACGGTAGAAGACTTAAATGCCAAACATGAAGAAGAAAATTCAAAGGTATTAACTGTCTTTACTGTGGGTTTAGAAATTGACGAAGATTTTGCTTCTATTTTAGTAGATGAAGGCTTCACCACACTTGAAGAAATAGCTTATGTGCCCATCAACGAATTACTCGATATTGATGGTTTAGATGAAGAAATGGTCGAAGAGCTAAGAAGTCGTGCTCGGGCAACATTAACAACTCGCGCATTAGCCACAGAAGAATCACTTGAAGCTGCAGAGCCAAAAGAAGAGCTGTTAAACCTTGAAGGTATGGACAGGCATGTTGCCTATACCCTTGCAAGTCGCGGCATTACCGATCTTGAAGGCCTTGCAGAACAAGGTACTGATGAGATTTCAGATATAGAAGAATTAAGCGATAAGAAAGCGGGTGAGTTAATTATGGCTGCCCGTAATATCGTTTGGTTTAACGAAGAATAGGTCAACAGGAGGAATTCCCATATGGCAGAAGTATCCATAGAAAAACTTGCCACTGATATAGGCACTTCGGTTGACCGATTGGTTCAGCAATTTAAAAGTGCAGGTATTGTTAAAGTAGCCGGTGGTGAAGTAACAGAAGATGAAAAACGTATATTATTAGACTTTTTAAGTAAGCAACACGGTGGTGCTGGCTCAGAAGGACCTAAGCGCATGACATTACAACGTAAGACAACTAGCACTTTGAGTGCCGGTAAGTCTAAAGGCGTAACTGTTGAAGTGCGTAAGAAGCGAACGTATGTGAAACACACAGATGTTGAAGAAGCTAATATTGCTGAAGAAGAAGTAAAGCGCCTAGCTGAAGAACAACAGGCTCAACTTGAAGCTGAACAACAAGCAGCTGAAAGTGCAAGAAATGCTGCAGAAGAAAAAGCTCAAAAAGCGGCTGAGTCAAAAGCTAAAGCAGATGCAGAACGTCTTGCCCGCGCTGATAAAGCTAAAGAAGCTCGTGCCGCTGAAGAATCAGCTCTAAGCCCAGAAGAAAAAGCAGTGCAAGATCGCAATCGTTCTGAAGCTGAAAAACTTCGCAAGGCGCAAGATGAAGAAATACAACGCAAACTTGAGTTAGATGCTAAAAACGCTGCAGAAGAAGCTAAAAAGTTAGCGGAAGAAAATTCTCGTCGCTGGAAAGAAGAAGAAGAACGTCGCAAGAAACAAGAAAAAGAAGAAGTGCATGTTCATTCAAATCGTTATGCACAAGAAGCTGAAGATGCTGATGATATCAAAACTGAACTTGGCGGACGTAGACGTAAAAAGTCAAAGAAAAATGCTGGTTCAGAGCTGAAACATGCTTTCAAAAAGCCTGCACAACCGGTTGAACGTGTCGTTCGCATTGGTGAAACAATCACGGTCAGTGAGCTAGGAAGCAAATTAGCTGTAAAAGCCACAGAGGTAATTAAAGCCCTAATGAAAATGGGTGAGATGGTCACTATTAACCACGTTCTTGACCAAGAAACTGCTGTATTAGTAGTAGAAGAAATGGGTCACAAATACGAATTGGTTAACGATAACGCTCTTGAAGATGAGTTGATTGCCGACGCTTCTGGTGGTGAAAAAATGAGTCGCGCTCCTGTTGTTACCATTATGGGTCATGTTGACCATGGTAAGACATCGTTACTTGACTACATTCGCCGCGCAAAAGTTGCAGATGGCGAAGCTGGTGGTATTACTCAGCATATTGGTGCTTACAGTGTAGAGACTGCTAACGGTCGTATTGCATTTTTAGATACACCTGGTCACGCTGCCTTCACGGCAATGAGAGCTCGTGGTGCGGTTGCCACTGACATTGTTATTCTAGTTGTTGCAGCAGATGACGGTGTAATGCCACAAACAAAAGAAGCAGTACAGCATGCGAAAGCTGCAGGTGTACCGTTAATTGTTGCAGTTAACAAAGTTGATAAAGAATCGGCAGACTTTGACAGGGTTAAAACAGAATTATCTCAAGTTGAAGTAATCTCAGAAGAATGGGGTGGTGAACACCAGTTTGTTTACGTTTCTGCGAAAACAGGACAAGGCGTGGATGACTTATTAGAAGCCATTAACCTTCAAGCTGAACTACTTGACTTGAAAGCCGTACCTACTGGGCCTGCAAAAGGTATAGTGATTGAGTCACGTTTAGATAAAGGGCGTGGTCCTGTTGCATCTGTGCTTATCCAAGAAGGTGAGCTTCGTCCCGGTGATATTATGTTATGTGGTGAAGAATACGGTCGTATTCGAGCTATGCGTGATGAAAACGGTAACGATGTAAAAGTAGCTGGTCCATCAACGCCAGTAGAAATCTTGGGCTTGTCAGGAGTACCTATTGCCGGTGAAAATGCATTAGTGGTGCAAGACGAGCGAAAAGCTCGTGAAGTAGCGACAAAACGTCACACCAAACAACGTGAACTGAAACTAGCGAAACAGCAAAAAGCCAAATTGGAAAATATGTTTGCCAATATGGAAGCTGGCGACGTTAGCGAATTGAATGTAGTACTTAAAGCTGACGTGCAAGGCTCTGTTGAAGCTATCTCTGAGTCTTTGATTAAGTTGTCAACTGATGAAGTAAAAGTGAATATTGTTGGCAGTGGTGTTGGTGGTATTACCGAAACTGACGCAAGTTTAGCGGCGGCTTCAAATGCAATAGTTATTGGCTTTAACGTTCGAGCTGACGCATCTGCTCGTAAAGTATTTGATGTTGAAGAGATTGACTTACGTTACTACAGCGTTATCTATCATTTGATTGATGAAGTGAAACAGGCCATGAGTGGAATGTTAGCTCCAGAATTCAGACAAGAGATTATTGGCCTAGCGCAAGTACGTGACGTATTCAAATCACCTAAAATTGGCGCAATTGCCGGTTGTATGGTTACAGAAGGTATTGTTAAACGTAACAGCCCTATCCGTGTTTTACGTGAAAATGTTGTTATTTATGAAGGTGAACTTGAGTCATTAAGACGCTTTAAAGACGATGCGCAAGAAGTCCGAAATGGGGTGGAATGTGGTATCGGAGTTAAGAACTACAATGACGTTAGAGTAGGTGATCAAATAGAAGTATTTGAAACCGTTGAAATTAAACGCGAACTATAAGTTTGCTTTAGGTTTAATCAGCTTTTAGCTAATGAAAATAAACGGAGGCTACGGCCTCCGTTTTGTTTCTGAAAAAGAATTTAGGTATTAGGAGATATTAACATGGCCAGAGAATTTTCACGTACCGACAGAGTCGGTCAACAGATACATAAAGAAATTGCCAGTATTTTACAAAACGAGTTTAAGAACCGTGATCCACGCCTTGGTATGGTGACGGTATCTGGTGTCGAAGTATCGCGGGATTTAGCTCACGCTAAAATTTACGTGACGTTTTTTGAAAATGATGAAGAACAAGTCAAAAATTACCTGACTATCCTTGAAGATAATAAAGGTTTTATTAGAACGTTACTAGCCAACAGAATGCGTATGCGTGCTGTACCAGCAGTAAAATTTGTTCGTGATGGTTCCTTAGCTGAAGGCATACGTATTGCCAATTTGGTAAGTGACACGCTAAATAAAGACGAAGAGCGCGCAAAACTTGCTGGCCGCTCTCTTGACGAACAAGAGTCTAAAACAGACGAGCAAAAGTAGTTATTATGGCAAGAACAAGAAAAGGTCGTGCCGTTAATGGCATTATATTGCTTAATAAGGGGTTAGGCTTATCATCTAATCATGCTTTGCAACAAGTAAAACGTATGTTTAACGCAGCAAAAGCGGGTCATACTGGTGCTTTAGATCCTTTAGCAACAGGAATGCTACCCATTTGTTTAGGAGAAGCGACCAAGTTTTCTCAGTTTTTATTGGATACTGATAAAACGTATCAAGTTACCGCTAAACTCGGAGTACGCACGACAACTTCAGATGCAGACGGTGAAGTTGTCGAAACACACCCAGTCGACGTGTCTGAAACACAACTAGTTGCTGCATGTGAACAGTTTAGAGGGCCTATCAAGCAAGTTCCTTCGATGTTTTCAGCATTAAAACACCAAGGCAAACCGCTTTATTTCTATGCTCGTCAGGGTATTGATATACCTAGAGAAGCCCGAGATATCACAATATTTAGCTTGTCTATAGAAAGGTTTGAAGCCGATGAAGTAGATATGACAGTGCACAGTAGTAAAGGTACTTATATTCGTTCATTGGTGGATGATATTGGCCAGCTTTTAGGTTGTGGTGCTTATGTGAGTAAGTTGCACCGCACACAAGTGACTGATTACCCTGCTGATAAAATGATGACGATGGCAGAATTACAAACACTTAGAGATGAAATTGATAATGAAACGGCGGATTTACTAGATAACCATACTTTTAATACCATGGACCAATTATTAATGCCGATGGACTCTGCAGTCAAAACGCTCGATTCAGTTAATTTAGAACAAATCGCTGAAGGTTTTTTTAGAAATGGTAATCCAGTGAATTTCATTGGGACTTCTGAATACCCTGAAGATACATTAATCCGCGCTTATAGCAAGGATAGTGGATTGTTTTTAGGCGTTGGTTTTATCGATACTGACGGCAAAGTAGCCCCTAAACGTTCAGTTGTTTATTGTTAGTGTATGAAAGCTCTTACATGTGTAGCATTTATCACATTATACAGTTAAAAAACTTGTCATTAAGTTTAGCGTAGCTATAATACGCCCTCTTTTTGACCCGCTGAATTAGTGATTGGCGGGTTGTATCTTTAAACTCTTATTTACTGGAGAAAATTTTATGTCACTAACCACAGAGCAAACGGCAACAATCATTGCTGACTATAGCGTTAAAGAAAACGATACAGGTTCACCTGAAGTTCAAGTTGCATTGTTGACGCACAACATTAATAAACTTCAAGGTCATTTTAAAGAGCATAAGAAAGACCATCATTCTCGTCGTGGACTTCTTCGCATGGTTAGCCAACGTCGTAAGTTACTTGATTACCTTAAGGGTAAGAACGTTGAACGTTACCAAGATCTTATCAAACGTTTAAGCCTTCGTCGTTAATTGACTTAAGCTTTAAAAAAAGAGACGCGAAAGCGTCTTTTTTTATGCCTGATGAAAAGTTTCACATTTTGTGAATTAGGTATTAGTCAGAGGTTATTCTAGTAAATTTTCTAATAGCGTTTGAACAAATAAATGAATGGATGCGCTTACCGGCCTGCTTGCTGTTTTTGACTCGAATCCCGCGCGGCAGGCGCCTTCCAACCCTTACCCTTTTTGCTGCAACTAAGAAGAGTCACCAGAAAAAATCCGCTCGAGGGTAGTGCACTCCAAACAGTTATTTTGTGAATTAAACAGGGCAATCGTCATGAAATACGCCATTATTGCAAACCCAAACCTACATCTGATGCAACCTTAGTTAAAGCAAACATAAATCGATATTTATCGAACTATTAATAAAGGACAACAACTAGTGTTATTTATCAATGAATGACGTTTTTGTTTGGGCCAGCCTTTGGTCTTACTCTGTAAAAGCATAATACCAAATTTTGCCATTATCCTTAGTGGTGGAACTCAAGAATAAAATTATAACGCAGGAAATCAGTTACAACTTTCACATGTCAGCTTGTTAATAATGGTATTACCTAACGTACTTGGGGCGTTGTCATCCATTGTTCTTCTGCGCGATACAATTTCCAACATGAATGAAATTATAAACTGTACGCCCAAAACACACAATTAACGCTGGTTATTACGTTATGAGATTATGGTCAGTTTGTACTTTGTACTTTGTAGTTTGTAGTTTGTATTTTTTGTTTTATGCTTTGTTGTTGTACTGACGCTATTTACGTTTGAATTATGTTTTTCAGCTGAATCTATGAGCCTCACAATAGTCAATCTACTGTTGTTAGTATTGTCTAGCTTATCGTTTACTATGTTTTTCCTCTGTAGCTTTAGACTTACCGGCAAAATGCAATGATTATGTATGTTCAGATTACTGCAGTGGGCATCATTCATTTCGTGCTTGCCAGCATGGCGGGGTCACCTGTTTTTGCTATAAGCAGGGTTATCAATGACTCTTTTTATAACGCGATGTTATGGCTCAACCCGAACGGTATTAGCGCATTGCTAGATAATATACATTCAGCCAACGTTTATACGAGCATTGAACTACTGACAAGTTACCTAGTTTATCCTCTTTTAACTGTGGCACTGTTTGTGTTGTGTTGACTAAAAAACCTAAGGAAAAGCTCATTAAAAGCGTGCTTAGTGGATTGATAAGACTAGACTATTACAACTAGTTAACACTAAAGAAAAGCTTGCAAATCGCTTACTTGTGTTACCTTTTATGTAATTAATCAAAATATCGTATTACTACTATTAATCACTTTTTTTGGTAGTTGTGTGGCCAAATTGATGACGGTTAGTGAGTGGTTATTTCATCACTATTTTGTATTGCTAGGTCTAAGCGGTTTACCCTTATTTTTATTTGGTATGCTATTTATTTGCTCAGATAACCTGTGTCGTTAAAGTGTGACTTGCGGTATTGTTGATATTTGAGTATTTTAATCAAATCCATGCCAATCATATCTGCACTAGGGGTATCCCATGCCTTATCACATCGCTATAGGTAAATAGCGCTAGAACGAAAGGATTTACTTTGTAAACCACCTATTGCATAGCAAGGGCTTGCACCAGGCTGTGCCGCTCTTTATTTTAAGAGAGTCCCGCTCTGGGGTATCAGAAAAAAGGTTAGCAATAACAACTTACTGCAAAGTTCGTTACCCGATCAAAACACTCTACAGTTACGGTATTACAGGGATAGGCGCAGTTATGTGAGCTTTGAACCGCCAAATTTTTGGCTTTGGTACCTAAATCTCGCGTAAACCACACTAGTTTTCATGTCGTGTTTGTGTGGTGTGGCCTCCATCAAACAGTCCGCATTACATAATAATAACGTCGGCAAAACGAAATAAAGCTAAACAAACATTGCCGACATGACAAAAACATAGGTACAAAAGCACTAATCGATGATTTGGGCGCAAAGGCTTGAATAGGTTTTGGATATAGAAATGGAAACCTTGAGCTAAAGTATATTTTAATGCTTATGAAAAATGCCATTTTATGCTAATTATACTTCTCAATTTATTACTTTTTAGTAAGAGGTAAGCTGCCAATGCCGAGCTCATAAATAGTAAATGTATTTTGTTGTCGTTAAAAAGTGACAAGAAATAATCTTAACAAACTGTTGCCTACTTATCCAAACACTTGTTACCTTGGTACTCAGTCTGTAAAGCTATAGAAAAAGTAACTGACTAGAAGGGATTCGAGTTAAAGCCTATCAGGACGATAGCGTGAAGACTGCTCTTGATTGTTTTCTAAACAAAGATATGAAAGAACTAGCTGTTTTTAGCTCAAAAAAAAGCGAACAATTAAGTTCGCTATTTTTAAAAATGATAAAACACTATTTGTCGATTTTATTATACGGACGTTGTGCTTCACCCGTATACAACTGACGTGGACGACCTATTTTTTGACCAGGTTGGCTCAACATTTCATGCCAATGTGATACCCAACCAACGGTTCTTGCTAAAGCAAAAATACATGTAAACATGTTGGTAGGAATACCAATCGCTTTCAAGACAATACCTGAGTAAAAGTCTACATTCGGAAAGAGTTTTTTCTCTGCGAAATAGGGGTCACTCAAAGCAATTCTCTCAAGCTCCATCGCGACGTTTAGAAGTGGGTCATCAATATTAAGCTCAGCTAAAACTTCATGGCAACTTTCACGCATGACAGTAGCGCGAGGGTCGAAATTTTTGTAAACTCGGTGACCAAACCCCATTAAGCGGAAAGGGTCGTCCTTATCTTTGGCTTTAGCAATAAACTCAGGTATTCGGTCTACTGTGCCTATCTCTTCAAGCATATTTAAACAAGCTTCATTGGCTCCGCCGTGGGCAGGTCCCCACAAAGAAGCAACACCTGCGGCTATACAAGCATAGGGGTTGGCCCCTGAAGAACCTGCTAAGCGAACTGTAGACGTAGACGCATTTTGCTCATGGTCAGCATGCAAAATAAATATTCTATCGACTGCCTTAGCTACAGCAGGACTGCTCTTGTACTCTTCGGCAGGTACAGAAAACATCATGTTTAAGAAGTTCTCTGCGTAACTTAATTCGTTTTTAGGATAAACAAATGGTTGACCGATATTATACTTGTAACACATAGCAACTAAGGTGGGCATTTTAGCCACTAGACGGTAAGCACTTCGCAACCTTTGCTCTGGGTCATGAATGTTTAAGTCGTCGTGATAAAATGATGACATAGCGCCAACAGACCCACATAACATTGCCATTGGATGTGCATCGCGTCTGAAGCCTCGGAAAAAATTATTCAGCTGATCATGCACTAAAGTGTGGCGAGTAATCGTGTCTTTAAAATCTTTATATTCTTCTTTGTTAGGTGTTTTATCATGCAGTAGCATGTAAACCACTTCAATGTAATCCGAATCACGTGCTAATTCTTCTATGGAATAGCCTCTGTGTAATAGAATTCCTTTAGCCCCATCAATGTAAGTAATCGATGACTCGCATGAGCCTGTTGCCATAAAGCCAGGATCATAAGTAAAATAACCATTAGCACCTAGAGACCTTATGTCTATTACATCATTGCCTGCTGTCCCTGACAAAATTGGAAGTTCGACTTTTTTGTCACCCACTTTTAAAATGGCTATGTTGTCTGCCATGTATTGTTCTCCTCAAAATCGTTTCGTATTCGATAAACAGCACCGTCAGCTATTTACTGGGGGGGAAATCTAAGCTATTTGAACTTATAATGGCTCACAATGTCAATTCTAATGCGTTTGTTACTATTAAATATTCACTTCTTTTGCACCTCAAAAGCAAATAAAATTTTGGTCTAGCTTGGTTAAATTTCTTATTAGGCGAGCATTCACCTATTTAATAACAAATCTTGTCGATATCTTGTTACTTATAAATCTTTAATAAAGAACAATAATTGTATTTGTTTCAATCGCTGGATATACTTCGCGTGCCTAAGGCACTTACGTGTCGGAAAGATTATGCTACTTAACTTTTCTTTAACAAAGTGGCAACATTCTTAGGGAAAAGATTTAGAATTTTAGCAATAAATTAACATTTAATATGTTAATTCGCCGAAATGTTTTAACCACCTACGGGTAAAAAGAGCGATAAACGTGAAAAAACAAAGACCAGTTAATTTACAACTCAATACGATTAGTTTCCCTCCCGCAGCTATCACCTCAATTCTCCACCGTATTACGGGCGTCGCAATGTTTTTTGCTTTGATGTTTGTGATCTGGGCTTGGGCTACGTCTGTATCATCCAAACAGGGTTTTGTTTTTGTTCAAGAACAAATGGCAGGTCCTTTGGGTAAGTTTGTTGCGATAGGAACCATCTCCGCATTGACTTATCACATTTTAGGAGGAGTTAGACATATGATTATGGATATGGGTTATTGGGAAGAACTTAAGTCAGGTGACATCAGTGCGAAGTCTATTATTGCTGCATGGATCATTTTAACTATCTTAGTAGGAGTTGTATTATGGTAACGGGTCAGGCAAGTTTAAAGCGAAATGGCGTACAAGATTATGTAACCACTCGAGCCACAGCAATTCTTATGACTGCGTTTTCTTTATTTATGGGGTGGTTCTTTATCGCTACCCCAGAAGTGACTTACGCAATTTGGAATGATTTGTTTTCCGGTTTGGCAATGAAAGTATTCACATTGGTTACTTTGGTTTCGATTATGTTTCACATACGCATAGGTATGTGGCAGGTCCTAACTGATTATGTAAAAGCGCCCGGCTTACGAGCGTTTATTCAATTTAGTATTAACCTGGTTGCATTTGTGTATGTAGCCATTGGTTTATTTGTTTTGTGGAGTGTGTAAATGAGTCTTCCTGTACATGAATTTGATGCAGTTGTAATTGGTGCTGGCGGCGCGGGGATGCGCGCAGCGCTACAGATTACAGAATCGGGTAAATCGTGTGCCCTTTTATCAAAAGTTTTTCCTACACGTTCACATACTGTATCAGCACAAGGTGGCATTACAGTTGCTCTAGGTAATGCCCATGAAGATAATTGGGAATGGCACATGTACGATACGGTCAAAGGCTCCGATTACATCGGTGATCAAGACGCAATCGAATATATGTGTAAGACAGGCCCTGAAGCCATAATTGAAATGGAAAACATGGGCTTACCATTTTCTCGCTTCGAAAATGGAAAAATTTATCAACGCCCTTTTGGTGGCCAATCGCAAAACTTCGGAGGAGAGCAGGGTGCTCGAACTGCAGCCGCAGCGGACAGAACAGGCCACGCTTTGCTACATTTGCTGTATCAGCAAAATGTTAAAAATAAGACGAAAATATTTAGTGAGTGGTACGCACTCGATTTAGTCAAGAACCAAGATGGTGATGTAGTTGGTTGTACTGTTATCGATATCGAGTCTGGTGAGGTTGTCTATTTCAAATCTAAAGCTGTTGTGCTGGCCACGGGTGGTGCAGGGCGTATTTATGCTTCCACTACCAATGCCCACATTAACACTGGTGATGGCTTAGGAATGGCACTACGCGCGGGTGTACCTATGCAAGATATGGAAATGTGGCAGTTTCATCCAACAGGTATTGCTGGCGCTGGTACATTAGTTACTGAGGGTTGCCGAGGTGAAGGCGGTTATCTTCTAAACAAAAACGGTGAACGTTTCATGGAACGTTATGCACCTAATGCAAAAGATTTAGCGGGTAGAGATGTCGTCGCTCGTTCAATGATGACAGAAATTCGTGAAGGTCGCGGTTTTGACGGTCCACAAGGTCCACATTGCAAGTTGAAACTTGACCACTTGGGTAAAGACGTACTTGAATCTCGTTTGCCTGGTATATTGGAGTTATCTCGTACTTTTGCTCATGTTGATCCCATCAAAGAACCAATTCCTGTCATACCAACTTGTCATTACATGATGGGCGGTGTGCCTACCAATGTAGATGGTCAAGCGCTTACAATGGATGCCAATGGTAAGACTTCACCTATAAAAGGTTTATTTGCTTGTGGTGAAATAGCATGTGTATCTGTGCACGGCGCTAACCGATTGGGTGGTAATTCTCTACTCGATCTTGTTGTATTCGGTCGTGCAACAGGATTACATCTTGGTAAAGCAATCGATGGTATTGATGCTCGAGAAGCGTCTAACGATGATGTTGACCAAGCAATGGTTCGCTTTAATCGCTGGGAGAACTCCGCAGTGGGCAAAGGCGAAGATCCTGTTCAAATCAAAAAAGATTTACAACAATGTATGCAGTTAAACTTCTCGGTATTCCGTGAAGGCGAATCAATGGCAACGGGTTTGAAAGAATTAAACGATATCCGCGAAAGATTAGAAAATGCTAGTCTTAACGACAAGAGTAACGACTTTAATACCATGCGTATTGAATGTCTTGAGTTAGACAACCTAATGGAAACTGCTTATACAACTGCAGTAGCCTCTAATTTTAGGACTGAGAGTCGCGGAGCACACAGCCGTTTTGATTTTCCTGATAGAGATGACAAAAATTGGTTGTGTCATTCTGTTTATTTACCTGAAACAAAATCAATGATAAAACGCGAGGTGAATATGACACCTAAACTACGCGAAGCCTTCCCACCTAAAGCAAGAACGTACTAGGAGTAATGACAATGCAATTAAATATTTCTGTTTACCGTTATAACCCTGATGTTGATAACGCTCCTCGCATGCAAGATTATCAGTTGGAGGTTGCAGAGGGCCAAGACATGATGGTGTTAGATGCGTTGATAGCACTAAAAGAAAAAGATCCTACGCTGTCATTTCGTCGTTCATGCCGTGAGGGTGTTTGTGGCTCTGATGGTGTAAATATGAATGGTAAAAATGGCCTAGCATGTATTACGCCAATATCAGCTCTTAAAGGTTCTAAAATAGTGGTTCGTCCATTACCAGGACTGCCTGTAGTACGTGATTTAGTGACAGATATGACACAATTTTATACTCAATATGAGAAAGTTAAGCCGTATCTTATTAATGACGACAAACAGCCGCCGGCCCGAGAGTTTTTGCAGGCTCCTGAAGAAAGAGAAAAACTTGACGGTTTGTATGAGTGTATTTTATGCGCTTGTTGTTCGAGTTCTTGCCCATCATTTTGGTGGAACCCAGACAAATTTATTGGTCCTGCTGGTTTGTTACATGCCTATCGCTTTTTAGCAGATAGCCGAGATACAGCAACCGAGGAACGTTTAAGTGATTTAGATGATGCATTTAGTGTTTTCAGATGTCATGGTATTATGAATTGTGTCAGTGTTTGTCCAAAAGGTTTAAACCCAACTAAAGCGATTGGTCATATTAAATCTATGCTGCTCAAAAGAGCGGTGTAGGCTTTACTAATAATAAAAGTTCGTGTGCTTCGGCACACATGTTTGTAAGACTTATTAAAACCAAGGGACAACAATGCAACAAAGCGTGATGAAAGCATGGTGGGATTCCTCTCACATGGCTGGTGGCAACGCTACTTATATAGAGCAAATGTATGAAGCCTATTTAGATGATCCGCAAAGCGTATCTGAAGAGTGGCGAGGCATTTTTGAACAATTACCTAAACTTGATGGCGTAGAAATCGAAACTAAGCACAGTATTGTTCGAGAGCAATTCCGTTCATTGGCTTCTTTGGGCCCAGCAGCTAGGGCTGGCTCTGGTCCACAGCAGCAAGCTGTAAGTGACGAAAAACAAGTTAAGGTACTTCAATTAATAAATGCTTTCCGCTTTAGAGGTCATCAACATGCCAACCTCGATCCACTTGGATTGTGGATACAACCAAGAGTTAGAGATTTAGAACTATCCCACCATAACCTTTCTGAAAAAGATTTTGACACCACGTACAATGTAGGTTCATATGCAGTAGGCAAAGAATCGATGCCTTTAGGTGATTTATTTAAATCTCTAAACCGAACTTATTGTGGCTCCATTGGTACTGAATACATGCACATTACCGATACAGATCAAAAACGTTGGTTGCAACATCGTATTGAGTCAGTACAAGCTAAACCTGAAGTCTCTCGAGATGACAAAATAAATCTTCTCAAAGGTTTAGTGGCTTCAGACGGTATGGAAAAATATCTTGGTGCTAAATTCCCTGGTGCCAAACGTTTTTCTCTAGAAGGTGGAGATGCTTTAGTACCAATGCTCAAAGCGTTGATTTCTCATGCTGGTAGCAAAGGAACCAAAGAAGTGGTGGTTGGTATGGCACACAGAGGTAGAATTAACACCTTGGTAAATGTGCTGGGTAAAAACCCTTCTGTGCTGTTCGATGAATTTTCTGGTAAGCATGACGATTCGTTAGGTGCTGGTGATGTAAAATATCATGCGGGTTATTCTTCTGACTTTGCCACACCCGGTGGTAACTTACATTTAGCTTTGGCATTTAACCCATCCCACCTTGAAATTGTAAACCCTGTGGTTATTGGCTCCGTTCGTGCTCGATTAGACCGACGCGGTTGTACCGATGGTTCCTTAGTTTTACCGATTACCATTCACGGTGATGCCGCCATTGCGGGACAAGGTGTGGTGCAAGAAATATTTAACATGTCTCAAACTCGTGGTTTCCAAGTGGGTGGCACAGTACGTATTGTTATTAATAATCAAGTAGGTTTTACCACTTCTAAAACCGAAGACGCGCGTTCAACACAATATTGTACTGACATTGCGAAAATGGTTCAGGCTCCTATATTTCATGTAAATTCTGACGACCCTGAGGCGGTACTGTTTGTAACAAGACTTGCCTTGGATTACCGAAATCAATTTAAACGTGATGTGGTAATTGATTTAGTTTGTTATCGACGTCACGGTCACAACGAAGCTGACGAGCCAAATGCAACTCAACCTCTGATGTATCAAAAAATTAAAGTTCATCCTGTGCCACGTAAAATTTATGCAGAGCAACTTATTGCTGAAGGCGTTATAGAAACACACGAAGTAAATAAATTGGTCAGTGATTATCGTGCTGCACTCGATCATGGTGCCTGTGTGGTTGAAGAATGGCGCCCAATGACTGAGCATTCAGTGGATTGGTCCCCTTTTCTTGGGCATGATTGGGATGTTAAATACGACAGTGCAATCAGTGTAGAAAAGATTAAAGAATTAGGTGAAAAGCTGTGTGCTTTTCCCGCTGACTATACGCTTCAATCACGTGTTGCTAAGTTATATAAAGACCGAGTATCTATGATAAACGGTGAAAAGGCACTAGATTGGGGGATGGCAGAAAACTTAGCTTACGCCGATATAGTCGTTAAAGGCAGTAATATACGTATTACAGGGCAAGACTCTGGTCGTGGTACTTTTTTCCATCGCCATGCAGTTCTGCATAATCAAACTGATGGCTCTGCTTATATACCTTTGGCTAATTTGCACGCCGATCAACACAAAATAGAAATATACGATTCTGTTTTATCTGAAGCTGCAGTTGTTGCATTTGAGTATGGTTACGCAACAGCAGAACCAGGTACGCTGACTATTTGGGAAGCACAATTTGGTGACTTTGCTAACGGTGCTCAGGTTGTAATCGATCAGTTTCTAAGTTCTGGTGAAGCCAAGTGGGGACGTCTGTGTGGATTGACTTTGTTGTTGCCTCACGGTTATGAAGGGCAAGGACCTGAGCATAGTTCTGCCAGATTAGAACGTTTCTTACAAATGTGCGCTGATCATAATTGGCAAGTATGCGTGCCTTCAACACCAGCTCAAGTATTCAATATGCTTCGTCGTCAAGCACACCGTCCGATGCGTAAACCCCTAATTGTTATGTCGCCTAAATCATTGTTGCGTCATCCTTTGGCTGTTTCAAGCATTGAAGAGTTAGCTGAAGGTGTGTTTCATAATGTTATCGATGAGATTGATGATATTAGCGCAAGCGATGTTAAGCGAGTGGTGATGTGTTCAGGTAAGGTTTATTACGACTTGCTAGAGCAGCGTCGCAAGAACGAACAAAGCGATGTGGCTATTATTCGTGTCGAACAACTGTATCCATTTCCACAAGTAGAATTTGGTCAAATCATGAGTAAATTCAAACACGTTAAAGATTGGGTCTGGTGTCAGGAAGAGCCACAAAACCAGGGTGCTTGGTATTGTAGCCAACATCATTTTTGGTCCGCGTTACCAAAAGCCGCCACACTAACATATGCCGGTCGAAAAGCTTCTGCTTCTCCTGCGGTAGGCTACATTTCAGTTCACAACCAACAACAAAAAGACTTGGTTGATGATGCATTAACAATTAAATAAGGAACCTGTATGACAATAGAAATAAAAGTACCGGTATTACCTGAATCAGTGGCAGACGCATCCATTGCTACCTGGCATGTCAAGGTAGGCGAGAAAGTGAGTCGTGATCAAAATCTTGTAGACATTGAAACAGATAAAGTTGTGCTAGAAGTCGTTGCACCTGAAGACGGAGTTGTTAGCAAAATTTTCCACGCTGAAGGCGAAACAGTGTTGGGTGAACAAACCATTGCTAATTTTGAGGAAGGAACGGCTGCAAGTGCTCCTAAAAGCACAAGCTCAGATGCTCCTGCTCAAGCAAATGAACAATCAAGTCAATCTGTCAGTGATAAAGGTGAGTTAGTGGAAATCAAAGTACCCGTTTTGCCAGAGTCGGTGGCAGACGCAACAATTGCAACTTGGCATGTAAAGCCAGGTGAAGCTATTTCTCGAGATCAGAATTTAGTTGATATCGAAACTGATAAAGTTGTACTAGAAGTCGTTGCACCTGCAGATGGCTCATTAAGTGAGATATTAGCGCCAGAAGGCGCAACAGTAAATGGCGAGCAAGTGATCGCTAATTTTGTTGCCGGTGCTGTTGCAAGCCCTGCTACCGAAGCACCTGTTGTCGAAGTTGTATCTGAGGAAAATGATTCGCTGAGTCCTTCAGTTCGCAGGTTGTTAGCTGAAAAAGGCCTAGATGCTTCTAAAATCAAAGGTACTGGTAAAGGCGGTCGTGTTACTAAAGAAGATGTTGAAAAGTCTTTGCAGACCCCAGCAGCTAAACCTTCTACTTCTCCACCATCTGCAGTAGTTGCGCCAGTTGTTGCCTTGGATAATCGTACCGATAAGCGTGTGCCAATGACACGTTTGCGTAAAACTATCGCTACTCGTTTGTTAGAAGCAAAAAATAGCACTGCGATGTTGACTACGTTCAATGAAGTGAACATGAAGCCAATTATGGACTTGCGTAAGCAATACCAAGAAAGCTTTGAAAAACGTCACGGTATTCGTTTAGGTTTTATGTCTTTTTACGTGAAAGCGGTAACTGAAGCACTGAAACGTTTCCCAGAAGTCAACGCTTCTATCGACGGGGACGATATTTGTTATCACAACTATTTTGATATTTCTATTGCAGTATCGACTCCCCGCGGATTGGTAACGCCAGTACTTAAAGACACTGATTCACTAGGTATGGCAGGAATTGAGAGTGGTATTAGAGGATTAGCTCTTAAAGGTCGTGATGGCAAATTAACGTTGGCTGAGATGCAGGGTGGAAATTTCACTATCACTAATGGTGGAGTATTTGGTTCGTTATTGTCGACTCCTATCTTAAATCTTCCACAAAGCGCTATTTTGGGAATGCATAAAATCCAAGACAGGCCTATGGCAGTAAATGGCAAAGTAGAAATTTTGCCAATGATGTATTTAGCATTGTCTTACGATCATCGCATTATTGATGGTAAAGAATCAGTTGGCTTTCTGGTGACCATCAAAGAAATGTTAGAAGATCCAACACGTCTGCTTCTTGATGTATAAAAAGCGGTAGATGTGTAATTAATCGAGGCAGTTGACGTTTATCTTCAACTGCGTCTTCGTCGTTATTGTCTTACATAACGGTATAAAAAATAAAGCGGCTTAATAGCGGCTTTTTTCTTACATTAAACGGGTAGAAAAACCATGAATTTGCATGAATATCAAGGCAAGCAGTTATTCAAAGAGTACGGCTTGCCAGTCTCTGACGGGATCGCCGCTTCTTCAGCAGAAGAAGCAGTAGCGGCAGCCGATAAAATTGGCGGCAGTGAGTGGGTAGTCAAATGCCAAGTTCACGCAGGTGGCCGAGGTAAGGCTGGCGGCGTAAAATTGGTAAAAACTAAAGATGAAATCAAGGCCTTCGCTGAAAAGTGGTTAGGCAAAAATTTAGTGACTTTCCAAACTGACGAACATGGCCAGCCAGTCACCAAAATTTTGGTTGAAACATGCACTGACATTGCTGACGAGTTGTATTTAGGTGCCGTTGTTGACCGTACTTCTCGTCGCATCGTTTTCATGGCGTCTACTGAAGGCGGCGTTGAAATTGAAACGGTTGCAGAAGAAACACCTGAGAAGATCATAAAAGCTGCAATTGATCCTATCGTTGGTGCACAGCCTTACCAGGCACGTGAAATGGCGTTTAAATTGGGCCTTAAAGGCGTGCAAATTAAGCAGTTCACAAAAATATTTCTTGGTTTAGCAAAAATGTTTGTTGACTTAGATATTGCTCTTATCGAGATCAACCCACTAGTCATTAAAGCTGACGGTGATATTCATTGTTTAGATGCTAAAGTTGCTATCGACGGTAATGCAGCATATCGCCAACCAAAAGTTGCAGCTATGCACGATCCATCACAAGATGATGCTCGTGAAGCAGAAGCGGCTAAATGGGAACTTAACTATGTGGCTCTAGACGGAAACGTTGGTTGTATGGTTAACGGTGCAGGCCTCGCGATGGGTACCATGGATATTGTTAACCTTCATGGTGGCAAACCAGCTAACTTCCTTGATGTGGGAGGCGGTGCAACAAAAGAACGTGTTGCTGAAGCATTCAAAATCATCCTTTCTGATAGCAATGTGAGCGCAGTATTGGTTAATATTTTCGGTGGAATTGTGCGTTGTGACATGATCGCTGAAGGTATTATTGGTGCAGTTAAAGAAGTGGGTGTAAATGTTCCTGTTGTTGTTCGTCTTGAGGGCACTAACGCTGAACTAGGCCGAGAAGTATTAGCCGGTTCAGGTCTCGATATCATTGCTGCAAGCAGTTTATCTGATGCAGCCAAACTAGTTGTTAAAGCCGCGGAGGGCAAATAATGTCTGTATTAATAAATAAAGACACCAAAGTCATTTGTCAGGGTTTTACAGGTGGTCAAGGTACTTTCCATTCAGAACAAGCTATTGCTTATGGCACAAAGATGGTCGGTGGTGTAACTCCTGGTAAAGGTGGCACTACGCACCTTGATTTACCAGTATTTAACACAGTTCGCGAAGCGGTAGAACAAACAGGCGCTACGGCTTCTGTTATATATGTACCAGCTGCATTCTGTAAAGACTCAATTGTTGAAGCAGCTGATGCTGGTATCGAACTGATTGTATGTATCACTGAAGGCATACCTACTCTAGATATGTTGTTTGTGAAAGAATATGTAGACGCAAAAGGCGTGCGTATGATCGGACCAAACTGCCCAGGTGTGATCACTCCTGGCGAATGTAAAATCGGTATCATGCCTGGTCATATCCACATGCCTGGTAAGGTGGGTATTGTTTCTCGTTCTGGTACATTAACGTACGAAGCAGTGAAACAGACCACTGATGAAGGTTTTGGCCAATCTACCTGTGTAGGTATTGGTGGCGACCCTATCCCTGGCTCAAACTTTATTGATATTTTAAGAATGTTCCAAGATGACCCAAAGACTGAAGCTATCGTTATGATCGGTGAAATTGGTGGATCTGCTGAAGAAGAAGCCGCTGAATTTATCAAGGCTAATGTAACTAAACCTGTTGTTTCATACATTGCTGGAGTTACTGCACCTGAAGGTAAACGTATGGGCCATGCCGGAGCAATTATTGCAGGCGGTAAAGGTACAGCGGAAGAGAAATTTAAGGCATTGGAAGCGGCTGGTGTTAAAACTGTTCGTTCATTAGCTGATATTGGCAAAGGTTTACGTGAAATCACTGGTTGGTAGTGTAAACGTCTGATATAGAAACAAAAAGCCCGCTATAAAGCGGGCTTTTTATTTCATTTATACGTGCTTTCTGACGACTGTGACAAATACAATTTTGCTGTAGGTATCTACAAAATAAATTAGCAATAAATATATCAAGCGACTAGGTCAAATCTTAGCTAAAATAGTATTAGTGCGTTTATTATCACAACTAGTTTAATTCTGGCAGCCTGTATTATAGGGTTAGCTGAGAATTCTGCACGTTGAAGAGTATTAGACCCTTGGAGTGAACCATTATAAAACCTGAACCTTAAATTCCAAGAGCTTAAATACTTGATTTAAAATATATATTGAACAATCTTTACATCCAAAAGGGTTGGGTGTGCAAGTTAAAAGGATGTCCAAAGGGTGAACATCATTAGGTCAGAAGTAACTAATACAACCATGCCAAACCACACTTGACTCAGTAATTTGTAAGGAGTTGAAAATGCCAAAATATGCAGAGCCCGATATAATTGCATGTCCCCATTGTAAGCAACGTTTTTTAAGACACGTAATAATGTCCTTCGATCCTTCATGGCGAGTAGCTTATTCAGATGGTGGAGTGATGGGTGTATTAGCCGATGCTGTTATTACCGAGAGCCGTTGTACACATTGTCAAACAGTGATTGAAAATGTATCCGATTTAACTGTTATCGATATCAAATCAACACGTCCTTTTTGGAAAAAGTGGTTTGCAGCAGCTGATAACTACCTATATCTTACACAGGCTTCTTTTGATGTATATGTGGAACTGTTTGAACGTGCCGATGTGATTGATGAAAAATGCAATTGGGCTGTACATGCATACCGACAGTTTAACCGAAGTTACCTTGTATACGGTAACGAACGTTTGCCAAGTGAAAACAATAAACAATGTTACAATAAGGTGTCTGATTTTATCTTGGCTCATCCGTTAGCACTACCAATCGATGAATACACCTTGCTGTGTGCTGATATTTATAGGTTACGTAGTGAATTTTTAACTTCAAGAAAGATGTACTGTACAATTTCAGATGAAAATTACGGACACATTGTTGAACAAGGAAAACATTGGTGTGATACCAGTAATTCCAGCTTGATGGCAATTAAATAAAACATCTACAAGCGTTAAAGAAAAAAGAAGGATGAATAACAAAAAGTATTTTCTTGCTATTCATCCGATATAGGTAAATTGTGTGATAAAAATTCGCTTCATGATTGTGCCATTTGTGTCTCGAAGCGCCCGCAAAAAGCTCCCTCAAAGACAATCTCGACTGGTAGCCATTCATTCGGCTTAATGTCATACCGTTATCACCTGCGTTTGAATCATATTGGGTTCAGGTAATGGTTTAAAGTATTCAACCTGTCTGGCTCAGATTCTAGCTCCAGGTTAAGGTTAATTTCAAGTCGTGCTTGTAAAGCAAGTATTAGAAATATCACTCGAACCAATAAAAGCATATCCTTCTAGTGTTTACTGCTCAGAGCGTTCATCGGATACATAAGCTTGCATATGAAAAACTTGTTAACCTTAGACCCAAATATTTTTATTCCTGCCCATGTTATTGTCAGTCAAAATTATTACTCTTGAGCCCCGTAACAGGCTAATTTTTCTGCGTGTAAAAAATACTTTATTATTTTTGACGCTGATATCAGCTGCAACACTTTTTTGTGGTACAGCATCTACACAGCTGATTATCATCTGAACAGTGACACTCTGCTTACGGATTTCTGTGAGCCCCAAAATCCCTACAACTCCGAAAGTGTTGCTTGTGAAGATAATTGTAAAGTACTCTGTGAACTAATGTTTGCAGCGTTATTCATGGTTAATTGAGCACAGTCGCTGGCATAAGTTATTGAGTACTTGTGCTCATTATTTAAGTTCGTTATGTTAATAATGTGTAAACAAAAATAAAAATAACGGAATAAAAAGTGTGTTATCAAGTTAACAAAAAAACCTGGGTTAAGGGGGGCTGCCGATGAACCAATCGATGGGGCTTCTCAAAACTAGTCGTAAATTTCATAAATGGTTAATGTTATTTGTTGGTGTGCAGTTTGTCATTTGGTCAATTACTGGAGCTTATATGGTCTTTTTTGATATTGATTATATTCACGGTGATAGTTTGGTGATTAATCATCAAACTAAAATAGACCCCAACGATATACATTATTCTTTGAAAAGTCTGCTTAATGACTATCCGCAGGCTGAGCAAATTAGCATCGGGACTTTCATTAATCAAAATGTATATCGGTTTTCTGTGGCGGGTAAAAAATTACTGATTGATGCAACAAGTGGACGTCTTCTATCACCACTGGATAAACAAACTGGGCAAGCAGCTGCAAGGTATTATTATAGCGGTGATGGTCAAGTTAGTAAGATTGAATTATTAATTGACAACCCACCTTTTGAACTAAATCCCAGAGTACTTCCAGCTTGGCGAATAAATTTTAATGACTTTGGCTCACCCTCAATTTATGTATCAGCTCAAACTGGTCAACTTGTGGGAAAGCGACATGAATTTTGGCGTTTATTTGATTGGATGTTTCGCTTTCATATCATGGACTACGGTGAACAAGAAGAAATCGATAACATTCTGCTCTTCTGGATAACATTGGTAGCTATTTTAGCGTGCATTTCTGGTCTTTTTTTAGTCTATTTTAGGATCTTTAAAAAAAATAGTGAAAATGTTATTCCCTCTTTGAAAGCAACCACAATGAAAAAAAGCGACATATTGTGATGCCATGGATAAGAAATATACATAAATGGGCATCTGTTATTGTTGGTATTCAGTTTTTGTTGTGGCTCAGCAGTGGAATATATTTTAACGTGATGGACCATGACAAGGCTGCGGGTCGCACCCATAGGGTTTACCTACAGACAGACGTAAAGATTGATACTCAAAAACTGGTTGATCCAGCTACTGTTTTAATACAATTTAGACCTAGCGTTATGCTTACTTTAACTACTTTATTATCAAAGCCCGTTTACTTGCTGACACATAAAAAAGGTTTGTATAAGAACTTTGAGAATCATTACACCTTGGTTAATGTCTACAATGGACGTCAGATAAAGATAGATAAGAACATGGCAAACGCCTTAGCAAAGCAATCTTACAGTGGTCCGGGTGTTATTCGCTCTAGTAATTTGTTTGCTGCACCAGTCAGTGACTTCCCAAGACAGCAAAATGCAACATGGAAAATAGATTTTGATGACGACGTTGATACTAGTGTTTACGTTGAGGCTGGTTCAGGTCGAATAGTTGGACATAGCGATGATGATAAACGCCTAGCAGATATCTTTTTTATGCTGCACTTTATGGATTATGGTAACGAAGGAAGTTTCAATAGCGTGCAGATGATATTGTTTGCATTTGTTTCCTTGTGGCTATCGTTAACAGGCATGATATGGACTGTTGATTTGGGATTTCGCGGCCAGTATCAAGTTAAGTGGTTTGCTAAAAAACGAAAAGTAAAACTCTTTACTAAAGACCATCAAAGTATGGGGTCGGTGTCATTTTCAACACACGCTAATTTGCTCGATGGATTAGCTGAACACAGCATTATTTTACCTTCTACTTGCGGAGGGGGCGGCACCTGCGGCCGTTGTAAAGTGATGATTAACCCTGTTGTGAAATACACGTCTGCGGAACAGTCTCACTTTACAGACAAAGAATTAGCTGAAGGGTATCGTTTAGCCTGTCAGCACTTTAGTGATGACATTGAGGATATGACAATCATCGATGTGACAAAAGCACAGAAACATACGCTCGAATTAATCCAATCCTTTTTTATTAGTCCAGTTACTAAAGAGCTCAAATTCAAAGTTAAAGGGGGTAAAAGCATCAGTTATAAGGCCGGAGCTTTTATGCGTTTTTTTATCCCCGCGAGTCAGACTAATACAATACCCTTGGCCTTATCTGATAAATTCAAACCTTATTGGCAGCATATTAAGGACAGGACTTTTGAGCATGCCGCTTGCAGTAGAAATTATTCTTGCGCCATGTCATCGATCACTACCGAAGAATTGGTTTTCACGATTAAAGTCCAGTCAGCCCCTGAAGAAGGTCTTCAGCCAGGCGTTGCTTCCCATTATCTATGTAATCTTAGTGTAGGTGCAACAATAGAGGTCTTAGGTCCATTTGAAGAGTTTTATGTCACAGACAATAGCGAAAAAACATTAGTACTTGTAGGAGCAGGATCAGGAATGGCACCTTTACGCGCCATTATTGATGAACAATTGTCGGTATCATTTGAGTCTCACATAACACCCCGTGAAATTTATTTTTTCTATGGTGCTCGCGCTGAGATAGATCTACTTTATGCACATGACTTTTATAACTTGACTAAAAAACATGCCAATTTTCATTATATTCCTGTTCTTTCTAGACCCGATAATGAGTGGTCAGGGGCTACAGGCTATGCACAATATATATTAGAATCAAACCTAGATATTTTAGGGAATATTAATGGATTGGAATTTTATTTATGTGGGCCACAAGGTCTGATGGACGAAGTCATATCAATATTGAAAAATAAAGGTATCAAGAATGAGAATGTCAGGCGAGACCTGTTTAAATAATGGGGTCTTTATACAGTAATATTCTGTACCTTATACACATCTCCGAGCACACGAGACCGTACTAGATCTCGTATGCCGTCCTCTGCTTGAAAAAAAAAAAAAAAAACTCTCTCGCAAGCCATGATCAGACTACACTTATCTATTTCATAGCTTCTCAAGCCGTTCATCATGACTATCGCTCTGTCCGATGATACTTCCCTACACACATCATGTACATATTTCATATCGACTTCTT
>NZ_CAJXPA010000038.1 GCF_913058035.1 uncultured Paraglaciecola sp.
TAGTGGAGTTTGGTTGGTTGACCTCTTCAAAATTATCAACCACGTTTTTCATTTTACGTTGAAACCAAACCTTGTTGGCATAAGGACGTGTGGGCACCATCAAGGCCGCCAAAATTCCTGCCGTCGTGGCATGAATTCCAGATTGAAGAATAAACCACCATAATAGAACGCCCCCGATAAAATAAAATGAAGCCTTTCTTATGCCTAGCAAGTTCATCAATAACATTGCGATTAATGACAGCTAAGGACAGCTCAAAGGCGAACAACCTAAAAACTTGATGCGTTTTGTGGGCAATCACAGACAAGACATGCCTAAAGGCATGGCTTTCAGCTTGATTGACTATTGTGAATTAGTGGATTGCACAGGGCGCTGTATTCGAGAGGATAAAGCAGGTTATATAGAGCAACATCATAGCCCCATTTTAGCGCGCCTCGGCCTCGACTCAGAGCAATGGTTGACTCTCACTACCGAGTTCGAAAAACACTTCAGCACCGCCGTTGGCAGTGAACATATGTTGCAACAATTCAAACATCACACAAACCATCAACGTATACGAGGTATGGCAAAGGCCAGAGTCTTACTTCAACACGCCTGATCAGTCCAGCATTACACACATTCAAAGCTACTTTCACAGCCTGTGCTCAATGGCGTTGCCTGTAATTTGACTGGGAGGAGTTATTTAGCTACTTTCAACACGCCACATCCCCCAAAAGCTCAGATTTCGAAATTTAAAATCAAAAAGACAGAACATACCCATCACTTTTTGCTTGTTGATTAGGCTGTGATTGGGTAATTTATTATAATGTGTGTCTAGTTTAGATCGATCGATTGGTGTTTTTGTGCCCGTGTTTTTTCCTGCCCTGTCGGCAATGCTTTTTTTGCCTTATTTCGTAAGGCTGGTGTTATTGTCACGCGTTGCCGACTCTTTGGTGCAAGCTACTATATTAAATTATCGGTGTTATATCGCCAGAGTCAGTTTACTGCTTATTTTTGCGTTTTCCGATACTTTAAAAATGCGTAGGTCCAAGCATTGATGGATGCATTGAACCAAAATCCACAAAATCAAAGCCTGTTGCATAGCTCACGTTGATGGTTTATTTTATCAATGATTTCAAAATATTTACACCATAAGTCAGCCTATGCAGTCCTTAAAGTTCAAAGTAATTTTATAACAGCTACTTGATACTCTTTACCCTGGGAAGTCTTAGCTCTGCTATGTTGTTGGCCAAATAAAGGAATAATTATGAACATGAAACTTTTGCTTTTTATTAGTTGTTTGGTGATGAATCTTATCTTGTCTTCAGCTGCACAAGCAGATGACAAAGAAGACTACAAAGCGTTAATGGACATGGCAACTAGCGAAACCATGGTTATGATGCCCATGCGCGATGGTGTGCGTTTGGCAACAGATGTCTATCGGCCAAAAAGTGCAGTGGGTAAACTCCCTACGATATTGCTAAAGACCCCATACAATGAGAATAAGTTGCAGCGAAGCAGCCTGCGTATGGCTAAGCTTGCTATAGAAAATGGTTATGCCTTTGTTGTTCAAAATGAACGGGGCCGATTTTATTCAGAAGGCGAGTGGCAAATCCTCGGTCATCCGCGTACCGATGGTTATGACACTTTATCCTGGATTGAAAAACAAGAATGGTCATCGGGCAAAGTGGGCACCTTTGGCTGTTCATCCTCAGCCGAATGGCAACTAGGTTTAGCTGCACAAAATCATCCAGCACATACCGCAATGGTCCCAGCTGCCGCAGGCGCTGGTATTGGAAAAGTGGGCCGATATACCGAACAAGGTAACTGGTATAAAGGAGGGGTTCATCAAACATTATTTAGTATTTGGCTATACAGTGTGCAACAAAATCTATCGCCAAAGTTTCCTGATGGGTTATCGCAAGAGCAGTTACAAAGGCTGCGTAATTCTTATGACTTAGCCGCGAAGATGCCTAAGGTTGACTGGAAGAAACAAACTAAAAAACTGCCACTTGAATCATGGTTTAAAAGTATAAATGGAAATGACGGGCCTTTTTTAGAAATGATAAAACGCACTCCTGGAGATCCCGAGTGGTTAAAAGGTGGTTTGTATCACGATACAGAGGACTTTGGTGTTCCCGCACTCTGGCTTAATAGTTGGTATGACGTTTCTCAAGGCCCTAATTTAGACCTCTTTAACCACGTTACTAAAAATGCATCAGATCCCGAAGTGCGAGATAACCAATACATGGTTATTGCCCCAAATCTGCACTGTAGTTTTTGGCGAATTCCGAAATACGACGATTTAATTGTTGGCGAAAGAAATATGGGACGAGTCAAGTTGGATCCTGATACGCTTATTATTGAATGGTTTGATTACTGGATGAAAGACTTAAAGAGTGATTTCAAGAAGAACAATCAGAAGGTGAAATACTTCATCATGGGCGCCAATGAATGGCAAACTGCAGATAATTGGCCACCTAAAAGCTCTAAACCTATGACATTGTTTTTAACCAGTGGCGGCAAGGCTAACAGTCTATATGGTGATGGTAAATTACAATGGGTAAAATCATCCAGGTCTCAGCAAGATAACTATCAATACGATCCTATGAATCCTGTGCAAGCACTAGGTGGCAGTGTGTGTTGTAACTCGGGTGCTTCACTTGGCGGCTCTTATGATCAAAGAGCGATAGAAGCTAGGCAAGATGTGCTCGTTTATACCAGTGAGCCACTTGATAAAGATATTGAAGTTACAGGGCATATTGACATTACGCTATATGTTTCATCTGACGCTAGAGATACTGATTTTACTGTGAAGCTAGTTGATGTAGATCCTGAAGGAGTTGCATACAATGTGGACGATACTATTCAGCGGGCACGTTATCGCGAAGGTTATGAAAAACCGGTATTTATGAAAAAAAGTGAAGTATATGAACTAAATTTCAGTCCTTTATCAACCAGCAATCTATTTAAAGCGGGACATAGAATCAGACTTGAAGTTTCATCAAGTAAGTTTCCGCAATATATGCGTAACCTAAATACCGGAGGCAATAATTATGATGAAATTGAAGCCGTTGTGGCAAACAATTCAATTTATCATGCTGGTCAATATCAATCTCGAATTGTGCTACCGGTCAAAACACTAGAGTGAGCTATTGGCGGATAGCATCATGGTTTTGCATTGTCTATCCGCCACACATTTACCCAGTGCTCGATTAGTATATTTACCGCTCTTGTTATTTCCACAAAATTACAGAGCAGGACAGGTAATTTTATTGGGTGAAAAGCGAACGCCGTACGGCCGTTGATTTTGACTTATCCTCGACTCAAAGCTCGCTAATTAATATATACGACAGGTGTCCATATCAATATTATTGCATGCGTAATTAGGTTGCAGCGCCCTGCAAAGGAGCCGTGCCTGCAAGTAAGCCGACCATAACAATTGCACCGCCACCAGCCCAGCGCAGATAGGGAATAGCTACACAAGACATCATCAGGGGAACGCGAATATTGATATCAACCATAGCCCTACATTTGTAGGAGAGACAGTCTCAAGGTTGCCTCGGCTGTGTATACCAGCATTGTTCACCAGTACGTAAACAGAGCAAAATTCCAGCTCAACCTTGGCAAACAGGGCCAAACATCGCTCGGTATCTGCTACATCCATAGCCACGGTAAGTACCTTAGTCTGCGACGACAGTTCCTCTTTAATTAAATCCAGTGATGGTTGACCTCTAGCCAATAACACCAGATTAGCTTTTTGAGTTGCAAAGGCCCGGTCACAAGCGGCGCATACACCTGCAGATGCACCAGTAATAATAATTGTTTTTTCTCTAAATTGAACCGTCATGGCTAAACTACTTTGGCACTTGTTGAGTTAATCTAATTCATAGAATTGCAGTAATTCGCAGCATAACTCAAAATTTTATGCTTTTAAAAGCTCGTAGCTATAAACGGTACTGATTGATTGAACCTGCTGGGTCATCCATAAGCCAGCCGATGTTAATAGTGCCTTAGTCACTGCAGCGCCTAAGTAAGTATTAAATAAAACGCCCGTCTCAATGTCCGCGAAAATAAAATGGGTGTCTTTATTAATACCTTGTCTCTTTGTTAATACCTTGTCGTACACAAAATCGATATGTATTAATTTACTACTTAGATATTGAAGGTGTAAGACAGCAATAATAAAGGTAAAACTATGTCGCTCGAGAGTAATCGATATAATCAACAGAGCCCTAAATATGAGGCGTGAAGATGCTAAATGCAGCAGCCGCAAGGAGTTTATTCTTTGAATTTGGCGTGCCTGCGTTGAAGACTGGTATGTTGGCTTGAGCAGCAAAAACTTCAAAAATAACATTATATAAGTACTTTGAGAGTAAAGAAGTGCTGTTAGAAGCCTTTGTAACACAAGAAGTTGCTCGGATTCATGAGCCATCTAAAGTCGTGGTTCACAGCCAAGTAGAATATCAAAATATGCTGCAATCATTCTGTATCGACGTAGTTAATATTCCTTTTGACCCGCAAATTGTGCGCTTTGACCAGTTGATGATTAGTCAGGCATTGTCGAATAAGGAAATGTCATAGGAACACTACAACCGATGCTACTTACCAGCTGTAAAAGAGCTAACCCGCTTAATAAAAAGCGGGCAAGAGAAGTGTTACTTAAACGCTACCCAAGCCCCCGGGGATATTGCAGATATGGTTTTATCTTCTATTTCTGGGTTAAGTTATAAAAAGCACTTTTAGGTTTTTCAATCATTAAAGAAATAGTAGAAGCGAAGGTAGTCAATATGCTAAGTGTACTATTCAGTGCGAATGACTTTCCAGTGCAGGCCTTGGCTAATATTTAGTAACGTTAAATATACGTTTTTAGAGACAGTGCAAACGCAATGTTAAGGTGATAATAAGCTGACTCACCAATGAAATGCGGGAACACTCCATCTTCACCTTCCCAGTTCAGGGTTTCCCCTTCAAAAGTGAGAAAAGCCGGCGCCCCTTTATTTAATATCATAAAGTCATTGTTTTGTAGGCTTGGGTGTATCATTGCTAACTTATTTCCGGCGGGACATAAAGGAAAATAGATTTCTTCAGTTAAGCGAAAAGCATCAACAACGTCTAAATGACCCAATGTCTGCTTGTTCCAAAGATCACAAAAAGTAACGATCAGTTTGGTCATTTTTTCTGTTTGCAAGTACGCTGCGGGCCTTAGTACACTATGCGGTTGCGAGCCAACTTCAATCATAACTCCTGTTTTACCAATGGTGCATAAATAGGGGTGCTGCTTAAAAGGGATATGATCTTCAATAAGAATAATCGCTTCAGGCATGTTCGCTTTAACATATTGAGCCATTTTCTGATGAAACTCATCAGACTGCAGGATAATTAACGTCGGTCCCATATTACTTGTCGTATTGTGAATATCGATGACAAGGTCTTTGGTAGGCTCAAACTTAGGGCCAAAGGTTAAGTTAAACTCAATAGCCAGTTGATGCTCTAGATTGTCACCCTCTAACACACTCAACTTCTCTTGGCTAAATTGTCGATTTAGATCCTCTTCAACATAGCGAGTTCGTTTTTCAACAGCGAGTTTGTTCACTATAGCCAATTTAATATCAATGTCACTTGCTTGACTCAATAGCTGAGCGCGTATTTTCTCATTAGCTTGCAGGTTTTTTACATATTCTATACCAGACATTTCATTACCATGTGTACCCGCGGTAATTAAGATTTTATTTACGACGCTATGTTGTGACATTGAATGGTTTACCTTGATAAAATAAGCATATTAAAAATGGTGTTTTTTTGAATAAGAGTATTAGTTGGAGAAAAGGCAGCAAACAAGGACTAATTGTTAAAGAAGTCTTGATCTTGTTGTGCGATCATTTTCTCAATATCTTCTATATCAATATTCATATCGGGTAAAGAAGTTTCAGCATATTTATTAGCGCCTGAGGGGATAGCGTTCTCTTCGTTAGCCCGTTGGCCTAAATCGATTAATGACATCGTTTGGTACAAAATAGCCGAAACTCACCATCAGCTGACCATGTAACTTCTTTTTTCAGGCAGGTTAGTTTACTTTCATATTCTTATCTAGCTATTTGGTTGAATTGTTGAGGATATACTAACAGCAAGCAATTTCAAATTTGATATCTTCTTTGACTGAGTATAGATAAAATAAAATGTCATTTTTCATAAAATCAAAATACTTGTTGCCTCATACTTTCCATATTGACATCTATTTTATATTCTTAAGGGAGTGAAAGTCGGCTATTTTTCGTCTATTAATCAACTGTTTCTACATAATTCAGAATTCAAGACAAGCGCTTCCCGCTGTTGTGTAAACCAGCTCAGAATATTGCTTATGATGATGAACGGCTTTTATTCAAATAGACTTATCTGAGGCGGTGCTCGACTTTGTGGGGGTAATAGCTCGACGACTTCGTCATTCTTTGTATTCAGGTGACTAAGTATCTTTTGGATCACCAACGGAGTTCATTAGACACATCCCTGTGTGTAACCCTACGGGCAGCATGCGCTTTGCAAATCGGCTTTCCTGCCGATTAGTCGATGCAAACTCGCTATAACTTTAACCGCACCACCGCATTGCTCACAGGTTTCAATGTCGATGTTAAAAACCCGTTTAAGTCTTTGCGCCCAGGTCATCGATTGGTGTTTTTGCGCCCGTGTTTTTTATTGTAGGTATGCTGGAACATTATAGTGCAAAGATATGGGCATTAGTGGTTGAAAAACTAATTAGCCCATCGTCTGCTTCACGCCCTGAGCCATTCGCTATGTGTCGCAAATGTGCCAATTACGGTCGCAGCGGTGGATCGAAAAAAATTATTTTGATGGTCTGCAATGCCAATATATGGCGTATTGTTTTGGGCATCGGATGAACCTAAATTCGTGACAGGTAATGAGTTAGTGATTGATGGTGGCTATACCTGTCAGTAAAAATTTTAGCCAGAATGCAGGTTATTAATCATTCTAAATAAAGCAAATATTAGTTATTTACGTGACTACTTAAGTCAACAACCCGACAATTAATTGTATTGTCAGAATTTCTCAAGGTACAAGATTCACAAAGCCCATTTACTACTAACTTCGGTGGGCTCCTTTTTTAAGTTAGGTTTGTTTTGAGCCCCCTACTTCTGTCAAATTATTAATGTGGAAATGGTCAAACCTTAATTTATTTTCTAGACGCAAATAGCAAAAATAAGGTCCCAAGGATCCCAGCGATAATTGAACCAAATAAAATACCTAATTTGGCTTGTTCAATTAATTCAGGTTGTCCCTCGAATGCTAATGCGGAGATAAATAGTGACATGGTAAACCCAATACCAGCCAAGAAACCAATACCCACGATGTGATAAAAATCTACGCCCTTGGGTAGCCGGGCTATGCCTATTTTTAAAGATAACCAAGCAAAAATACTGATACCTATGCCTTTACCCAATACAAGACCAAATAAAACGGCCAATGTGACCACAGCATCTTTAAACTCAGGGATATCGGTGGGTATCAACATACCCGCGTTTAAAAAAGCAAATAACGGTAATATGACAAGACAGACGGGTTTATCAAGCGAGTTACCCCAGCGTATTATCGGTGTAGTGGTTTTTTTAGCAATATCTTCGGCTTCAACCGCTAGTGCGTGTTGCTCCCCACTTTCAAGAATAGTGGAGTTTGGTTGGTTGACCTCTTCAAAATTATCAACCACGTTTTTCATTTTACGTTGAAACCAAACCTTGTTGGCATAAGGACGTGTGGGCACCATCAAGGCCGCCAAAATTCCTGCCGTCGTAGCATGAATTCCAGATTGAAGAATAAACCACCATAATAGAACGCCCCCGATAAAATAAAATGAAGCCTTTCTTATGCCTAGCAAGTTCATCAATAACATTGCGATTAATGTCAATCCAGCCCATAAAAGCGAACTAACCACAATTTCCTCTGTATAAAAAAGGCCGATAACCGCAACAGCACCCATGTCATCAACAATAGCTAAGCCTGTAAGTATAATAGCGGCGGCTCGAGGAGCCTTAGTGCCTAGTAATGTTAAAATACCGATAGCAAAAGCTGTGTCCGTTGCCATAGGTATACCCCAGCCCTGATAAGCGTCTATTCCACCTATACCGATAATTAGCAGATATATTAATGCAGGTAGCACCATGCCCCCTATCGCCATAGCAATCACTAAGGCGGCGTCTTTGAGATCGCTCAGTGCCCCTACTAAACATTCATACTTAATTTCTAAGCCCAAGATAAAGAAAAATAACACCATCAACCCATCATTGATCCAATAGTGTATTGAGTGACTGATTTCCCAGTCCCCGATTGAAACTGCGAGTACCAGTTTACTTAGGCTTTCATATTGGTGTTGCCAGCCAACGTTAACCATAAGAATAGCCAGTAAAGCAGCAATAAATAACGCTATTCCGGCCATAGCTTGGCTGTTAATAAAGGCTTCTAAGGGTGATGATAGCTTAAGAAAGCTGCGTTCAAGTGGAGCATGCCTTCGATTTGCTTCTCTTATTTTGTGTTTCATAACCTTTCCTTGCAAATTTTTACTGTGCGCTGATAAAAGAGCATGACTAACACCTATAATTATATTTGGCATTCGACATAAAATTGTATAAAAAATAATAATTAGTATTCTATTCTTTATTTTTAGACGTAATAATAACACAACACGTTACAGTCAAGTTTAATGTCTTTATGATTAGAAAATTTTATCGTGGCTTGAAATGCATTCAACATATCGGTGCGCTATAATAATTCGTACACTAATTAAATTTCCGATTTATCTAAAGTGAGCTTGTTAACTATTTGCCGTTAAGGGAAGGCAATATTTTATAGTTTTTTTTGAATGCTTTTTATGAATATGACTAATGCATAGATCCATAAGTGATTTTGAAAGAAGTCGATAAATCAATTCATCAATGAGGAGAACACAATGTTAGTTAGTCTAAAAGAATTAAGCGGAAGCACCATTAAGGCAACTGATGGTGACTTAGGTCAAGCAAAAGATGTGTATTTTGACGATAGGTCTTTAACAATTCGGTTTTTGGTAGTTGATACCCAACCTTGGCTGCCACTGAGTCAAAAAGTAGTCATCAGTCCTATTTCATTGCTTGAGTTTAGTACCGATGATTATGCAATGACGGTGTCACTGTCAAAAGACATGGTGAAGAATTGCCCCAAAGTTGAAGAACATGAAACTGTATCTAGAGAGTTTGAAAAAATCTATTACGATTATTTTGGTTACGGCTATTATTGGACTGGAGAAGGTGCATGGGGAGAGTACGCATACCCGACCGCGCTATTTCATGGAAATATACTGCCTTTTGAGAATATAGAAACTAACAATTCTGAAACTGGCAATTCTGAAACTAACAATTCTGAAACTGACAATGTTGCAGATGACAACTTTGAGACAGCAAACCACTTGCGTTCGGCTAATGAGCTGGCACATTACAGCATTGATGCCGTGGATGGTAAAAAAGGTTACATCTATGACTTTATTTGGGATACCTACAACTGGTCCCTAAGATATCTAGTGATAGATACGCGAGACTGGTTACCTGGTGGCAAACACGTACTTGTTTCGCCAGAACAGTTTGATTCTTTTAATTGGGGGAATCAAACGGTTAGTTGCAATATAAGTTTGCAGCAGATAAAGGCGTGCCCTGAATATCGTTCAGATAAATTAAATGACAGTCAATACCTAGAACAAGTTAAGAAAAAACTACAGGGCATATAATGATTCGATTAAGTGATAGGTTTAATACATAAGCCGCATATGACGATACACACTTTTGAATCTGTGATGCAGATGGTCAATTATATAAAAATTTTATTAGTCGCCTTGCAAAAAAAGTATTGAAAGCACGTCATTCCATGGGCTGAAAATCAAGGATAAAACATGACAACAACAAACGTCACAAACACGAATAACCCAGTTCAAATCAGTCAGGTTTTGTATGGGGAAGAAACGGCTAAAGCGCTTGTAAATTTCACCATTAGTGAGATGAAAATGCCTCGTGCCTTTCTTTGGGCACTGGGTGAGGTGAAAAGTGCTGCTGCGATCGCCAATATGGAGCTAGGGTTACTTGAGCCAGACAAAGCGATGGCGATCAAACTTGCCGCTCAAAGTGTGGCTAACGGCTTCTACGACGATCAGTTCCCGGTCGATGTATTTCAAACTGGCTCAGGTACTAGTACTAACATGAATGCTAATGAGGTGATTGCCTCCCTTGTTGCTTTACAAAGCGAAGGAAAACTATCGGTGCACCCTTTGGATGAAGTAAATTTAGGACAAAGCTCTAATGACGTTATCCCATCGTGTATTCATTTAAGTGCAGCTACACTTATCGAAAACGAACTACTGCCTGCCCTATCCCACCTAGTTGATACTTTAGATAATAAAGCCAAGGAACATCAGGATACTATCAAAACCGGTAGAACCCATCTTATGGATGCGATGCCGTTAAGCTTTGGGCAAGAGATAAGTGCTTGGCGAGATCAGATTAACTTCATACATACCCAACTCCAACATAACTTACAAAGCGTATGTAAACTCGCTATTGGGGGCACCGCTGTTGGAACGGGTATCAACACACATCCAGAATTTGGCGCTGTCGTGACTCGCGTATTATCAGAAAGTAGCGGATTGGTGTTCACTCCAGCTGACAATTACTTTCATGCAATCAGTGCTCAAGACACAGCTGTCAGCATCAGTGGTAACCTCAAAACCGCCGCCGTCAGCTTGAGTAAAATCAGTAATGATATCCGTTGGCTGAGTAGCGGACCGTTAAATGGCTTAAATGAAATACACTTACCTGAGCTTCAAAAAGGCAGCAGTATCATGCCAGGAAAAGTGAACCCTGTGATCCCCGAAGCAGTGCTGATGGGATGTACTCAAGTGATGGGTAATGACATTACCATCACCTTGGCAGCTCAGTCTGGCAACTTTCAATTAAACACCATGTTGCCTTTAATCGGCCATACTTTGATACAAAGTATTCAACTACTAGCTACTTGTAGCACCTCACTGGCGGATAAAGCTATCAAAGGCATGCAAATAAACCACGCAAAAATTGCGCAACGTGTGGCACGAAATCCTATGTTAGTCACAGCCTTGACGAGTCTGATTGGTTACGACAAAAGTGCCGAAATTGCCAAAAAAGCTTATACAGAAAACAGAACGGTACTCGATGTTGCTAAAGAGTTGACCAATATAGATGAAGCTGTACTTATCGAAAGGTTAGAACCAAAAGCCGTTGTAGGTGACACAAAACTGTAAACACTGAGCACAGATTCAAAGATTGATGTGGTCACTTGGATGATAGATTTCCGGTTTCTTATTTATTAACGACTGAAACATAGTCAGCCATAACACTATCACCTCATTCAATATACTAAAGCACCCGTAAGTAACCTAAATGTACATTTTTAATAGAACTTATGCCAAGTCCGTGCACAACAAATAAGGATACAAAATGAACAGCAATGCAGATGTTAACAACCGTCCAGATTATGATCATGTCATTCAAGACATTGCCGATTATGTATTAAATTATAACGTCACCAGCGAAGAAGCTTTAGACACCGCAAGAAACTGTTTAATGGACACATTAGGTTGTGGATTACTGGCACTACGGTTTCCTGAATGCACCAAGCACCTCGGCCCTATAGTACAAGGAACGGTTGTACCGAATGGGGCCCGAGTGCCAGGAACATCGCTGACGCTAGATCCGGTAAAAGCCGCGTGGGACATTGGTTGTATGATTCGTTGGTTAGATTATAACGACACTTGGTTAGCTGCTGAATGGGGGCATCCATCAGATAATTTAGGCGCTATTCTGGCTGTAGCAGATCATCTGTCTCAAGTTAGATTATCGAGAGGCGAGCCACCTCTTATTATGCGAGAAGTACTTGAGACCATGGTGATGGCACATGAAATTCAAGGGGTGATCGCTATAGAAAATGCTTTCAATCGAGTGGGTTTGTGCCATGTATTATTAGTACGCGTTGCATCATCAGCGGTTATTACCAAAATGATGGGCGGCAATAGAGAGCAGATAATGGCGGCAGTATCTCAGGCATGGGTCGATGGCTCTGCTCTGCGTACTTATCGTCACGCACCAAACGCAGGCTCTCGTAAATCTTGGGCAGCTGGCGACGCAACCTCAAGAGCAGTGCGTTTGGCTGACATGTCGATGCGCGGAGAAATGGGTATACCAAGCGCATTAACCGCAGAGCAATGGGGGTTTTATGACGTCTCTTTCTCTAAAACAAACAAAGACCAAGCCCTCAAACCAGAGGCTCAACGACAGTTTTCGTTTTCTCAAGACTACGGCTCTTACGTGATGGAGAACATCTTGTTTAAGATTTCTTTTCCAGCCGAGTTTCATGCACAAACTGCTGCAGAGGCAGCGGTTATTTTGTACCCTCAGGTCAGTGCTTGTTTAAAGGATATCGAGAAAATCGTAGTCCGGACTCACGAGTCTGCCATTCGTATCATTTCAAAAACGGGGACGCTTGCCAATGCTGCGGACCGCGACCATTGTTTGCAATACATGATTGCGGTTCCATTGGCATTTGGCAATTTAACCGCGGATCATTACGAAGACAACTTTCACAATGCACATCCCATCATCGATGAACTTCGTGATAAAATGGAAATTGTCGAAGATAAGCGCTTTACCATAGAGTATTTAGAAGCAGATAAACGCTCTATCGCCAATGCTATTCAGGTTTTTTTTAAAGATGGCAGCAGCACTGAAGAAGTGGTCGTAGAATACCCAGTTGGTCATCGCCTTCGCCGTAAAGAAGGCATCCCGCTGTTGGAGCAAAAATTTAAATCTAACCTAGCATCTCGTTTCCCAAGTCAACAATGTCAAAAGATCTCAACACTTTGTAAAGATCAAGGCACACTTGAGGTAACACCAGTAAACCTTTTTATGGACTTATTTGTTATCAGTTAAGTTTAGGAACTATTTAATTGATACAGATAACGGCATTAATAACGCAGTCAATTGTTACTGCTAGCCGTCACATAAAGCGTTATCAGTAGGCAACAAAACCAGAACTAACCTAACTAGACCAATAGGATTTAATATGTCTGATCAAGATGAACACAGTATTGCGACCTTTGCGGCTTTAAAAACCGCCATAGCCAATGGTGAAGAGTTATTGGTAAAAGAATTGTTAGCTAATCAACCGATGCAAGAGCTTGAAAAAAGCTATCTCATTGACCTAGCTAAATTAACCAATAACCTTTATATCATTAAGCTACTTGAAAATGTTCCGTTATCAAATAAGTGAAATTTGAATAGCCGATATGGCATCGGCTACCATAGAATCAACATAATCGATTACGAATTCGGAACCACGTGCTAACTGAACTCGCCTAAATCATCTTTATTATGGCTATTGCGATAGCGACAGTGTGGAAGTCATGCCGCTATTTAGAGGAAGCATGCCACTATTTAGAGGAAGCATGCCACTATTTAGAGGCAGCATGCCACTTCGTAGCAATCTGTCATATGTTGCCTGTATAAGTCAAAGGCTCTAACGGAATGTTAGTAGGTGTTCATGGCGAGTTTGAAATTGGTCTGGCGGCCAATATTAGTTAAGCAGTGTTCAGTATCTTGATCATTCCTGAGACCTAGGTATTTTTTCGATCCGGTTCACTTCATATGGTTCGCAAAGTGCTGAATAAGGTTACTGAATATTGCCGATTGCGTCATATGCATTTTTGGACCTTAAGCTACTGCATGTATTAACCAACTTCACACCCTTGAAACTTGTGCCAGCAATTCGTACACCAGCCTACTTAGATAAATTGAAGAGACAAAAAACTCCGAGTATGGAAGATGTCATCGAATATATGTAATTAGAGGCGTAATTAGAGGTGCAATTAGTAGTGCAATAATCGTGTCAAAAGACCCCATATATAAAAAATTGCACCTTCAAAGAAAGTGCAGTTTTTTATTATTTGGGTAACTTGGTAATAGGCTGAAACCCTTCGGATTCTAACTCGTCATTTATACAAGTTAATAGGAATTCGTCCATCGCTGATTTACTCGTTCCTTCTTCATCCGCAACTTCTTTACAGTATTCTTTATATTCCATAATAACACCTGCATCGGCAACAGGAAGGTCTTCTGCTAACCCAGATGTAGCAAAAATCAAGCTTGCCACTAGTAATGTGTATTTCATAAAGTCTCTAAATTAATATGTGTATCGAGCTGCTAATTGTATGTAGCTAAGGCATAAATGCGAGCAAAAAAAATTGTTCTTGAAGAGCAATTTATTTTGCTCGAGTACGCTTATTTTTATCTTGATATAATGCAAGTAAAGACTATATTCCGCGCGTTATAAACCCTAACTTTTCTTCTATTTGGAACCAAAAATGATAACGACATTAATTGTTGTTGACTCACCTGATGAATTTAGTCAATTAGATTTGCATGATTTTGAAGTGATTGATTTTGATAGGTATTTATCTGAATATCCCAAACGTGATGAGGGCAAAATGCGTGTCATTAATTTGTGTGCCACGGATAGATATTTGAGTAAAGGGTATTACTGTTCTCTTCTGGCCGAGGCAAGAACTCATAAAGTGCTGCCTAGCGTCAATACCATCAATGATTTGATCATTGAGAGCCAAGAGCAATCTTTACAAATGAAAACGATTACCTTGCCAAAAGCGCTAAGCGACGAGGTCTCAGACGGCAGCCATTGCGAGGTGTTCTTCGGTAGCGCAAAAACACCTTCTATGAGCGCAATTGCAAAGTTCGCGTTTGAGCGTTTCCCAGCACCGTTCTTACGCGTTTCGGTAAGTAAACAAGCTAATGCGACAATGATGACTGTTGGTTTTGGTGATTGGCAAATAGCTGAAACCAGTGGCAAAGCCGAACTGGCGAAAGCGTTACATGACTATATGTTAAAGACGTGGCGTCGCGGCAATAAGAGAAAGCCGGCTCGTTGGGACATGGCTATTTTGTGTAATGAAGACGAAGCCAGGCCTCCAAGCGATTCAAAAGCCATCAAGCACTTTATAAAAGCGGCAAAGCTGGTTGGTATTAATGCCGAAGTCATAAATTCGACACAGGCAGCAAATATCGCACATTATGATGCTTTGTTTATACGTGAAACAACGGCTATTAATCACCCTACGTACCATATTGCTCGAAAAGCTGAGCAAGAAGGTTTAGTGGTTATGGACGATGCGACTAGTATTTTGAAATGCTGTAACAAAGTGTTTTTACATGACGCGTTTAGTTATCACAAGGTACCTTCGCCTCGCAGTCATTTTGTATCAGATAACCATACCCTAACGTGCGAAAAGTTAGCTGAAGACTTCGGTTTCCCCATGGTATTAAAACTGCCGGAAAGTTCATTTTCAATGGGCGTATTCAAGGTCAATGACGTTGAAGAACTTAAGAATAAACTAGAAAAAATGTTACATGAGTCAGCATTAGTTTTGGTGCAAGAATACATTTTTACTGAGTTTGATTGGCGAATTGGTGTATTAAATGGTCGCCCTATATATGCCTGTCGTTATCATATGGCGAGAGGCCATTGGCAAATATATAACCATGATTCAAAAACCAATACGTCAGGTGCGTTTGAAACATTGCCAACGTTTGAAGTACCAAAGCTAGTGCTTGATGCAGCGGTTAAAGCGTGTTCAATGATAGGAAAAAGTTTGTATGGTGTTGATATTAAACAAGCTAATGGCAAAGTGTATGTCATTGAAGTCAATGATAATCCGAGTATTGAGTCGAAAGTGGAAGACTTATATCTTGGCAAAGAACTGTACATGATCATTATGCAAGAGTTTGCTAACAGGCTAGAAGCACGTGGTCGCTAATACGCTGGTCATTTCTGCGCATAATATTCAACTACGGCTGGCAACTATGCAAGATTTAGATGCTTTAGAGAACATCGAGCTTGAGTGCTTTGAAAATGACAGGTTGTCGCGCAGGCGCATAAGTTATTGGATAAAAGCAGCGCATGGTATTTTAGTTTTAGCTCAAAAAGCTGATCAGGTATTGGGTTATGGTCTTGTGATTTTGCGCAACGGCAGTCGTTCAGGGCGCTTGTATTCGCTTGCATTATTGGCAAAAGCAAGAGGACAAAACATTGCGCAAGCACTGTTGCTAAAGCTTGAAGAATTGACGATAACGGAGCAACGATTATTTATGCGTCTGGAGGTAGCACAGGACAACCTCACGGCTATTAAAATGTATAAAAAATTGGGTTATCGCAAGTTTGGTATCTATCACCAATATTATGAGACAGGCGCAGACGCACTGCGTTTCCAGAAATCGATACAGCAAACGACGATGGCCAGCAAAGTGGATTTCTACCCTTGGTACAAACAGACCACAGACTTTACCTGTGGCCCAAGTGCTTTGATGATGGCGATGAAATATTTGCATAAAAACTCTCGATTTGATCAAGCGACTGAAATCGATATTTGGCGTCATGCAACGACTATTTTTATGACCTCAGGGCATGGCGGTTGCCACCCGTTAGGGCTTGCTTTAGCCGCTCATGAACGTGGATTTGAGGTTGAGGTTTACTTAACACAAGTTAATAACTTGTTTGTTGACGGTGTCCGCAGTGAGCATAAAAAATCAATTATGCGCATTGTGGAACAAGATTTTATTGAAAAGGCCAAGGACGCAGATTTACGAGTACATAAAACTGAAATACAACTGTCGCAAATTGAGGCGGCATTGGCGAAAGGTTTAGGTGTCATTTGTCTTATTAGCACTTATCAATTTAATGGTAAAAAAACACCCCATTGGGTTGCGATAACCCACGCTGATGAAAGGTGTTTATATTTGCATGATCCAGATGGTAGTGAAGGTTTTTATAATGAAATAGGCACGAGATTGGATACTAACAATAAAAGTGATGTCGGTAAAAGCGAAGATATTGATTTAGATTATCAACACTTACCTATTCTAAAAGAAGACTTTGCGTCACTTTCGGTTTTTGGAAAAAGTAAATTACGAACCTGCTTGATTATAGAACCAGGTAAACAAATTGTTGACTCAATCAGAGAGGCAAAAAATGCGTTTCTTCAATAACAAGTCAGAGACTGTTGTATTTGCAGCGAAAATTAATTTAGGGGGAGCCAAAACTCAGTTTGAAAAACTATTTTTGATAAACCGTTTTTTGATAAACTATTCATAGTACAGACTTATCGAGATGCCTAAAGGCCACCTATTAATTTTTGATTACGGCGTATTGGCATCTTGGAGGGTTAAACCAGCTTTTCATGTGCTCTATTTTGAAGGTGTATATGCCGAAGATAACTATGGCAAAACTGGTTTAAATCAGAAACATTCCTATTTTTCACCTCACGCGCAACTTTTTTTGTCTTAATTCATTCCTGATGAATTGGTCATGGAATGTTTGTGCGGGCCCCCGCGGGAGCAACCCTCGCGAGGAGGGCCATCCGCAGGGTGGTCTGCACCAAATAATCCGTGTCACATGTCAATAACGTCAGCAAAACAAAAAAAGACACCTACACATCGTCAGGTTTAACACCGCCTCAATAGAAGGAAAAACTTACAAATCTATCTATTTTTTCGCTCACTTGTATGGTGACCCACATAAAATAACGCATCAGTGAACAATATATCTGGCTTAGTACTACTCAGGTTATTAAATAAAACTATGAAATACTTGTATGAAATTGTACGAACTAAATGCAAGATGAATCCCTCTAGCCGCTCTCTACTGCATGGGTTTATCACCGGTTATCTGCCTTCTGCAGCATCTTTCCAGGCAGTGGTTCAAGTTCCATCAATATCAACTGTGTGCTAACCGGCTTTGTGTATTATCACCAACGCATGACAATCCAACTGTGTACATACAGCTATTTGTTCAAGATGATGTGTCATTATTTATTTGTTAGCCCATGACGTTATAAGCGCTTCTGTTTATCCCGTTGCCGGGCAGGCGCCTCCAAACGAATAGGTAGGCTCAAATTATTGCTACTTAACCACCCTTGGGCAGCTAACTTCCGTTACTCATATTTGTGTAATCATATATTGCTGATCAAATGCGCTTCGTTCTAAAACTCAATATCTATCTTTTAAAAAGCCATTTTTGGGGATATCCAATGAATCATTTCCATTTGCAGTTTAGTTACAACTATCCTGCACGTCTTGGAAATGTTGAGGATGTTTTGAACGCTTGGTGAACTGAAAAAATATTCATGTATCAGGCAATACACAATCGATAGCTGAACCACACAGCGAAATTCTATTCAATGTGAAGCAGGATATCCGTCGAGATTAATCGACCTGATTTAGATGAGTGGCTGTTATTGTTAATAAGGTCCAGTCAATTTTGATTCTTAAATGGAGTCAATTTAGTTTGACGTCTGAGTGAGGGATTATCGTCTAATCCAAGTAAGTTGATATTCAAGCAATTTGCTGCACACTTTTTTTAGATTTTTAGATTTGTTCGGACTCGTCCTATCTACCTTTGATATTCTAGCAATGGTCGTTTTATTTAATCCATCCTGAAACTTTGACTAAACAAGAAAGTGGATCCTTTTTCTGCCATTGATTTCACACTTTGCTAAGGTGATAAAAAGGTATTTTGCAGCAACAAAACCTACTGGGATTGAGGGTGAGGCAATCGGATCATATTTTATATGTAATGGGCATAAGGCTTAAACGGGCAAGGCCGGGCCAATCCAACAAAGTCACTATCCACATCATTACGGAAGATTAAATCCCTTTTTCCTCAAATAATTTTGCTGCCTTCTGTCGCAATAAAACTTTTTGAATCTTACCGGTAGAGGTTTTAACGATGGGTTCAAAGACAAACTGGCGGGGCACCTTAAAACTAGCCAGTTGCTGCTTACACCAGTCAATCAAATCATCAGTCGAAATATGTGCATTCGGAGCCAACTCAACAAAGGCACAGGGCGTTTCCCCCCATTTCAAATGAGGCATGGCCACCACAGCGGCTGCCATTACTTGGGGATGCTTGTGTAATACCTCTTCAATTTCAATCGACGAAATATTCTCTCCACCAGAAATGATGATGTCTTTGGAGCGATCTTTTAACTGAATGTAGCCATCGGGGAAGATTACACCAAGATCGCCAGAATGAAACCACCCTCCCATAAACGCTTCATCTGTGGCCTGTTTATTCTTTAAATAACCTTTCATCACCACATTGCCACGAAACATCACCTCGCCTAGGGTTTTACCATCTCGGGCTACTGGACACATGGTTTCTGGGTCAAGCACATCGAGTTCTTCTAGGGCATGGTATCGCACACCCTGTCGCGCTTTGAGCGTGCTCTGCTCTGTCACGGCCAATGTGTCCCAATCGGTGTGCCAATCATTAACCACGGCTGGACCATAGACTTCAGTTAAACCATAAAGGTGGGTCACATTAAATCCGGCCTGCTGCATTTCTAAAAGCACCGATTCGGGGGGCGGTGCGGCGGCCGTAAAAAACTCAACTGCTTGTCGTAGCGCAGGCCTTTGCTGCTCTTGTGCAGCTAAGATCGTTGACATCACAACCGGTGCTCCGCACAGATGGGTAACCTGATGATCCGCCAGTGCAGTCCAAATAGCCTCGGTGCGAACCTCACGCAGACATACATGCGTGCCTGTGATCACTGACATGGTCCAAGGAAAACACCAACCATTACAATGAAACATCGGCAACGTCCAAAGATACACTGCATGTTTAGGTATAGAGGCAGTGATCACATTACCTTGAGCTAAGAGGCAAGCTCCGCGATGGTGATACACCACTCCCTTGGGATCGCCAGTAGTACCCGAGGTGTAGTTAACCGTTATGGCATCCCATTCATCTAGAGGCATCAACCAGGCAAAGTCGGGATCACCAGATGTCATTAATACTTCGTAGTCATGACGACCCAAACGATCTCCCACTTGTGGGAATTCGGGATCCATATAATCGATTATCAATGGCGTCACATTGACCAAATCAAGGGCTGTAGAGATAGTCTCGAAGAAGGCAGTATCGGTGATCAGTACTTGACTCTGTACATGATCCAACTGAAACGCAATTACGCCAGCATCTAACCGAGTATTCATTGCGTGTAGCACCCCCCCGCACATAGGAATAGCATAATGAGCCTCAAGCATGGCTGGCGTATTCGCTAACATAACGGATACGGTATCACCGCGCCCGACACCATGCCTGGCTAATACCGATGCAAACTGTCTGCAGCGGCGATAAAATTCAGCATAGCTTATTTGTCTTTCTCCATGGATCATTGCAATATGATCAGGAAATACTGTCGCTGCACGCTCCAGAAATGTCAATGGCGTCAGGGGCTGATAGTTAGCCTTATTTTGGTCGAGGTCCTGATCATAGATGTTAGTCATACCCGCGCTTACTTGTCTTGCCAGTCAGGAGCGCGTTTTCCAATAAAAGCATCAATCCCCTCTACCGCGTCGTGCTTGAGCATATTATCGACCATCACCCTAGACGCATAAATATAAGCATCGGTGAGCGGCATTTCTGCCTGCTTATAAAATGCCTCTTTACCCAGTGCTAATGTCATGGACGATTTTTTCGCGATCTTGGCGGCCATCTCCATCGTTTTCTCAGTTAAGACTGCAGTGCCAAAAGAGTGATTGATCAACCCAATTTGCTGAGCCTTTTGCGCATCAATCATATCGCCGGTTAACAGCATTTCCAGCGCATGCTTATTAGAGACATTGCGGGACAAAGCCACCATTGGTGTAGAACAAAAGAGACCAATATTCACCCCAGGAGTAGCAAATAACGCCGCGTCTGCAGCCATCGCCAGATCGCAGCTTGCTACTAGTTGGCAGCCAGCCGCTGTGGCTACCCCATCCACCTCTGCAATAACGGGTTTAGGGTTGCTCACAATAAGCTGCATTAATGCTGCGCAGGTATCAAACAACCAGATAAAGTAAGACTGACCGCTGTCCTGGGCAGACCGTGCCGCGTTGATCTCTTTCAGATCATGACCTGCACAGAACGCAGGGCCTTTAGCCGCCAATACAATCACCCGGACAGACGGGTCAATAGCGGCCTTTGAAAATGCCTCGGATAGCTCTGCTATCATTCGTTCAGACAAAGCGTTACGACGCTTTTGATCATTTAATGTTAACCTTAGAATACCTTCAGACACCTCACTGAGTAAGATATCACTGCCCAACTGATTTACCATCAACGTCTCTCCTGACTGGTTTTGTGCATGGGGTAAGCTTGCGTTCTCTTTACTAGTCCAATAGGGTTTTTCTAATTCTATCTTCGGACACCGATCCATTACCATTTTGATATTAGCAGCCTGTGCCAATTCGGCGGCCTGTTGATTAAAAATATCAAGCTGCATCCAGACCACTTTAACACCAATCGCAATCGCTGCTTCGGTCACACCTAAGGCGGCTTCTGACGAACGAAATATATCGACCATATCGACAGGATGTCCGATAGAGGCTAACGACTCATAACAGCATTGACCGAGGATCATATTGCCCGCCTCGCGAGGGTTAACAGGGATCACCCTGTAACCCGCTTTAAGCAGTGCTTCCATGCATCGATAACTATCTCGATCTGGCCGAGGACTGGCTCCCACAAGGGCAATTGTTTTGACTTCGCTGAGTATCTGTTTGAGATAGTCATCCGAATAATGGTGGTGATTGATAAGCATACCTACTTGTTATTTTAGACCTTTAAAACTGTTCTTCGGGTCATGGTTTAACAGTCTCGTCTTTTCGTCTTGATGGCCTTTGCCGTTTGCAAGTGTCGCTGATTCAACTTTGTTGTTCAATCAAGCTACGCACTCATCACGTGAAAGTAAAACCTTTTAGAACCGTAATTTTTGACTGTAGACCCAATAGACTAAAGAAGGTAAATAAAAAGTCCAATTGAGCCTTTTTACGACATCTGTTTAGGCCACTCGATGTGCAAACTCCGAATATTATTTTACTTATTAAGGGTTTTGATCGCTGTGTAATAACACCCTACATAGCTTGTCGCATAATACGAGGACTATATAATGGCTATACAAGAATTTGGCTTTGGAACACAAATTCGTAAATCACCCTACTTTGATGCTACCTTGCGCTGGGGCGCCAAAGGGTTCTGTGTTTATAATCACATGTATATCCCCCGAGATTTCGGTGATCCCACTCAAAATTTCTGGAATTTGCTTAACACAGCCATTCTTTGTGATGTTGCCGTTGAGCGTCAGGTAGAAATCACCGGTCCTGACGCTGCAAAGTTTGTTCAGATGTTGACTCCACGCGACCTTACAAACTTTGCTGTAGGCCAATGTAAATATATATTATTGACGAACGCTGAAGGTGGAATTTTGAACGATCCTATCCTGCTTCGTCTTGAAGAAAACCGCTTCTGGATCTCTCTTGCTGACAGCGACATTCTGCTCTGGGCGCAAGGTGTTGCGATTAACTCCACATTAAATGTCACAATCCACGAACCTGATGTTTCACCTCTTCAATTGCAAGGTCCCCAGTCTGTAAAAATTATGCAAGCACTATTTGGCGAAAGTATCACCGACCTTCGGTATTACTGGTTACGGGAATATAACCTTAACGGTATTCCACTGATCGTTTCCCGGACTGGTTGGTCAAGCGAAATTGGCTATGAGTTATATCTGCAGGATGGCTCCAAAGGGGATGAACTGTGGGAGACGATCATGGCGGCGGGTGCTCCGCTGGGTCTCCAGCCAGGTCATACCTCGACAATTCGGCGTATTGAGGGGGGAATGCTGTCTTATCATGCAGATATGGACATCAACACCAATCCCTATGAATTAGACATGGATCGTTTGGTGGCACTGGATATCGAGGCCGACTTCATCGGTAAGTCTGCACTCAAACGTATCCGTGAAAGCGGAGTATCACGCAAACATGTTGGTTTATTAATTGATGGTCCTCCACTGACCGGTCCTAACTCCAGGTTTTGGGTACTTGAAAAAGATGGCCAACAAGTAGGCAAGGTGACCTCTGCGGTGTTTTCTCCGCGTCTGAAGCTAAATATTGCATTGGCAATGGTTGGCAAAGATCAAGCGGAACTAGGCACCCGTTTCGACGTCCAGACCCCTAACGGAAAAACAACGGCCACCGTTGTTGAAAAGCCGTTCTTTGATCCTAGAAAGAAAATTGCGGCAACTTAATCTTAGCAAATAAAGAAACACTAGGAGTATCGTGTTACAAACACCTAAGATGTTTTTAGCCGTAAGGTGAAAGGCCTACAGAAAAGCCTATAAGCACTACTCAATCGTTAAAATAACAGGGTTAGACCACCCACCAGTAAGTAGGATACATTTATGGGGCTTTTTTCTTTTTTTCACAAACCTTTCGCTGCCAATTCAAAGGAGCAGACATCCCGATTGCTGGAAAACTTTCTCAGCGGCTATTCGATTGAGGTGATGCCTCGGACCGCCGACAAGATACAGAGGTTTCGCGATATTCTGCCAACAGGCACCCGCGTCTATATAGCCCATTTAGAGGGAACACCGATTGAGGATATGGTGCGTACGGCTCGCCGTCTGACCGATGAGGGCTTCCCGGTCATGCCCCATTTTCCTGCGCGTCTCATTAAGAATAAGACAGAGCTAGCCGAATGGATCGCTCAATATCAAGGAGAGGCTGGCGTAGATCAAGCGCTGCTCTTAGGCGGTGGTGTTACTAGTCCAGCTGGAGAATTTAAAGATTCTATGCAAATGATTGAGACGCAGCTTTTCGACGGATTCAAGGATTTGCACTTCGCGGGTCATCCCGAAAGTAACCGCGATATTGACCCCGATGGTTCCGACACCATGGTGATGCAATCTCTGAAGTGGAAACAAGCCTTTTCTGAGCGCACCGATGCACGTGTAGCACTCACCACCCAGTTTTGTTTCGAGGCCGCTGGGGTCATTGCTTGGGCAGACCGGCTAGCAGCCGAAGGTATTAACCTACCAATCCATATCGGTGTGGCCGGGCCGGCTAAGTTGCATACCTTGATCAAATACTCTTTGTCTTGCGGCGTTGGCCCAAGCATTCGAGTACTGCAACGCAGGGCAAAGGATGTCAGTAAGCTGCTTGTACCCTATGAACCCACCGAATTATTGAACGCACTTGCCGCGCATAAGGAACGCCATCCTAACTTTGGCATCCAGCAGGTGCATTTTTTTCCACTAGGTGGGATAAACGTCAATGGAAACTGGGTCACCGCAAATGGAGGAAACGCAGGTCGCCCCGCCTCCGTCGATTAAAGTCAGACCATCCCCCCACCTTACATGACCAGAAGCAGATATTTATGCTGCTCGGTGAGTAAGCACATTGCGGTACTGCGCTGTAGAGTTAACACAAACCACCGACTTTACGAGTAGACAAGATATTTCAAGCGTTGCATGATTAGAGAAAAAGAACATAAGACCGCACAAATTAGTGATAGTAAGGCATGTGCAGACAGACATTACCGCTCCGGGCCTCGCGGTGGTGTTGGTGAGAGGGGACTCAGCATCTTCAGACAAAACTACAATCGAACTATTGGCACGTGTCAATCGCTCAACTGCGTTGTATGGGATCCTTGTTCTGCTTCCTCTAACGGATCACCTGAGGCATGACGTTATATTGTTGGCCTAGCGTTCTGTGCATACCTTGAGAAAATTCTGGTATCTTAAATATGATTTGCATTGGATTTTGTATATCTCGTTGGTTGAGCATATTTGTAAAGCACGCTGCCATGTTATTTTTTGTGCCGAACATCCTTCGAGTGGTTCAACGATATAAGTGCGCACCAGGGAGTCGAAATGGGGTATTCAAGCCGAGCATAAAAAATTATTTTCTAAGGGTCATACTTATTCTAAGCAAGGTTAGCTGAGGTATTGGCAACGTTTAATAACGTAATCTGTGGGAATTTTTGCGACGGACGTATCGGGTTTTCTTGCCCGGCCTTAGTGTACAAAATATAAGCAAGAACGTTTTTAAATATTAGACTAGATTGCAACAGAGTTTTTTATATCTCCTAATAATTTCGACAAGTTAGGAGTCGTTGATTTAACCTCTCTGGTGAGCACAAATATGGTATAGCGCTCAATGCCAATCTCTTTATTAAGTAAATCCTCCATGAGGTTTTGAAAATCATTGAGGCTAGCAGTCATGACTTTCATCACATAATCGACTCCTCCCCCCGTTGCGCTGCATTCTACTATTTCATTAACCCTTTGAATGCATAGCTCAAAACGCTGAAAATCTGCTCTGTGGTGTGTCTTCAGTGAAATGGTAACAATCACTGTTGTAAGATCGAGCATTTTATGGAGGGCAATCTCACCTCGATAACCTTTTATATACCCTGCTTTTTTAAGTTTTTCTAGCCGAATCCAGCATGGTGTTGGCGACAGATTAACCAGCTCTGAGAGTTTAGTTTTACTTATTTGTCCGTGCTGCTGCACGGCATTCAAAATACGGATATCCACTGCATCTAATATGACTTTTTTCATATTTTTATTTCTTCGGTCAGCAAATATGCCCACACAAGGTAAGCGATATTAAGGGTTAAAGGTTTATTCACCGGTTCAGTTTTGATTTGCAGCTTCCATAGTGGCTGCTGACTGTATTTCGCCACTCGATTGGTCAGTGTGATTGGTATTAATGACGCCAATTTCCCAATAAAGAACACAATAAACGCCATCTTTCAAAAAGTCTAGCTTAAGCAATCTGGCTTTATCGATGTTCACAGTAAAACCTTATATGCGCATGTTGTAAACTGATATTTTAATAGTTTTTATGGGTGTTCATGCAAACCTAAATTTGTCGTATTCGGCAGTTATCAAAGAGTATAAATTAACTCGACAGCAGCAGGCTAAAAACCACGCCTATTTGATTATGACTGTATTTGTGCCATCAAGGTTTTCATGTCAAAGCGCAAACGTGACAGCCTAATTGTCATAGTGACGACGTTGTGTCCTGCAGATGTTTTCGCTGACTAAACAATCTGTAGGTTATTCCGTTCTTTAACAGTTAAAAATTATCAGGGTAAGTGTGTACATATTAAAGCGCGATGGGATAAGAAAGACTGTTTAGCAATATACCGTAGGCTAGTGACGAAGGTTGCTGCGAGCATTTATTTGGTACTCGCCTATTGGATACTAAAACACGTAATTTACATTAAACGAAAATAACATGTGAATATAAACACAGAAACACAACATACAATGCAGCTCACCACTCAAAGATATGTCATGGTTTATATCCAAGCATAGTCACGCATTTTACTCGTCAAAAGTACGCTTCAATAGGGCTCAAAAGGCCCTATAAGAATCCAAAAGCTGCAGGGATATCCACCAAGAAATGATCAGTACCGAATTATTGTAGACAAGCCAGTTTCAGCCAATCACTGTTTATAAACTACCCCACCCTTCATCACAAAATCAACTAATTCAAGCACCGTGATATCTTTAAGTGGGTCGCTGCTTACCGCTACCATATCCGCATACTTACCCTTATCAATACTTCCGATATTATCCTGCCATTTGAGTAATTGCGCAGCGTTGATAGTTGCTGCTTGAATAGCTTGTAGCGGTGTCATACCGAATTTAACCATGCGTGAAAACTGTTTGCCGTTATCACCGTGTGGGTAGATAGCAGCGTCAGAGCCGAAAACCATTTTTGCCCCTGCTTTCACCGCCATAGTAAAACTCTCCCGCTGGCGAGTACCTACTTGGCGCTCTTTATTAATGTTCTCTTCAGGTACTCCGTTTTCTGCACCTTTAGACAATGTGTATTCAGTGTTGTAGATATCCATAGAAAAGCTGGTACCCATCTTTTTAGCCAATTCGATGGTGTCTTTATCTAAAAAGCTGGCGTGTTCGATTGAGTCGACACCTGCTTGAATCGCAAACTTAATACCTTCAGTACCATGGGCGTGAGCTGCAACTATTTTGCCATGGGTGTGTGCTTCATCAACGATGGCCTGCATTTCTTCAAGAGTGTATTGGCGCATGCCTACTTTTGTACCTTTAGAAAACACCCCACCTGTGGCACAGAATTTAATTAAATCAACACCATACTTAACGTTCTTACGCACCATTTCACGCACCGCCCATGGGCCATCAGCCACACCGTCGGCTTTAGATTTAAACGAATGGTTGAGGGCATTATCATCACAATGACCACCAGTTATGCCTAATGCGGGTCCTGATGCGGCGATCCTTGGCCCTGGTACTTCACCAGCATTAATGGAGTTACGTAGTGCCACATCCATGTAATCGGGCGATCCTACATCTCTGACAGCAGTAAAGCCTGCCATCAAGGTTTTTTCCGCGTTAACGACCCCGCCAATCACCGCTCGGTGCGGCGACTGAAACAATCCAGCGTAGAAATCCTTGTCTAGATATCCCATCAGATGAGTATGCATATCCATAAAGCCCGGTAAGATATATTGCTTACTCAAATCGATAACCGTTGCGTCATCAGGGATAGTTACACCAGCAGACTGAATGTTGCTAATACGTTCACCTTCGATAAAAATCAGCTGGTTCTTTTGCCACTTTCCTGACTCAATGTCTAATACAAAGCCGGCTTTGATGACAGTAGTCGTAGCCTGTAGCCCGGTGCATAAAATAAATGTCAATGGTAATAAATAACGTATAAATGAAAAACGGGTCATAAACAATTCCAAGGTTTTTACGATTTGAGGTTCACCTTATTGTGCCTAGGCTTTTAATCCAATTCAATATGGAGCCGGTGCTCGCCTCAATAAAAATCCCGCTTTAATTCTGCGGGCTTATGTAGCGGAGACACTTCATTACTTAAAATTTTTTGATTTCCAGATTACTGTTATTTACAGACGAATTTATTAATGTTGTCACATTGAGAAGAATGATTATTCGAGTTGTAAAAAATATTGTTTTGTTGAATATCACCATCCCAACCTAGACCATTTCTAATATATACTTTGCGCTCAAACCAACCGTTGAGGGTTTTGTTACAATCCATATCTGCATCTAAAATCCATATATGCATCTAAAATCAAGTGGTGCGGCCTCAAGTGTTAAGAGGTTCTTGACCATAACCATCATTTTCTAAGGTTTTTAGTGAGACATAAGCTGCTGGCCAAATATCCGTTGTCCAATCGAGTGCAGTGCTTTCAGCTTCTATACTTTGCCCAGCTTCTATTCCATACCAATCAACAAAGTTATCGTTCATTTACCAAGAGGTGGTGTTATTGTTTAGACGGTTATTTTTTAGATGGTTATGTCTGATTAGCATCACACAAACATAATTATTTGGCGTGCAGCTTAACCCTAAATTAGACGCAATATAGTTGCGCTCTAAACCTCCAGGCACAAACCTGACTTGGCCGCTTTGTGTATATGCTTGAATAAATATCACAGTCCGCTGTATATCATCTGAGGGCGAGGTACCTTGAATCTTAACATTGTGATGAATAGCCACGGCATCAAAAGTAGGCACAGCCAGATTAGTTGAACTATCAGGTTGCACCGTGACCCCACCACCCGAAAAACTTAGTTCATAACAACAAAACCCTGTGACCCGCGACCAAACGTAATCTGATTAGCACCGTTATCCTTCCAAGCGGAGGTCGCAAAATGATTTGTCGTGTTGTTACGAAAATCTACGCCACCTGACATATATAAATAACGGTGTTCACATTTCCAGAAACATTCCAACGCACCATTATTGTGAACGGGACCGAAGGCCCACCTTCGTCAGTATCGCCTTTATAATCATAACTCAACATAAGTTTCGGATAGCCATAAGGGTAAGCCAACATAAATACGTTAGCTAAATCGTATAAACGGCCTTCTTCATAAGCGATGACATTCTATGTAGATCTGAACCCTGTTCGAGCCAAAATAGCCGATACGCCAGAAGCGTCAAAACACACCAGTTTTCAACAACGCTTAGGCTCGCTAAAACAAATAATGACACAACCATTGAAGCCTTTTATCGGTAATCCGAAACAAGACATGCCCCAGAGTATCGCCTTTTCACTAAAAGATTACTCTGAGTTAGTGGACATGACTAGAAGGATATTCAGAAGCGACAAAGCAGGACATATTGACCATCAACAACAATCCATATCACAAAAATTAGGTTTATCAGACGAACAATGGCTCACTCTCACCACCGAATTTGAAAACACTTTTGCTGCACCGCTGGAAGAGAAATAAAGTTGAACCAGTTTAAAGATCAAACGGGTCATCAAAGGATCCGAGCCATGAGCAAAACAAAAACCTTGTTGCGCTGCACATAAGCGCATAAATTCATCATGCAAAATGCTTAAACGGCATAACCGTGCCCTAAATTCAGACACGCCCACATTATCCTACTAGGTTTCACCCAAACAACCGAATACCTCAAGCCAGTCGAAAATAATTCAACCATGCACTGAAATTTGCTTTGTTGTAGCGTAAAACATTTATTATGGGTGGCTTGTTAAATATTGCTTGTTAAATATTAAAAAAAAGCTTGCAACAATAGGACGGCTGTTAACACATGATCCTCTTACTTTGTGAACCAGTGATTAAATTACAACAGTGACGAGCACGGCGCTTATCTGCTAGTGTAGTTTCATTATTGTATTTAACTGTCAGTGATGAATTTATGAATAATTTTTGGCGGTTTTTCGGGTTTAGTAACGCTCTCAATAAAAAATCGTGGTACGCCAAGGATCATGCATGGTTGACCAAACGGCTAGAACTGTCCGAAGTAGCTGAAAAAGTCCCCAATGGTAGCTACATTACTATCGGCAGCACCTCTGCCACAACCCATGCTATTTTGGCCGCCATGGTCGAGAATAAGAGCCTGCAGGATATCAACATTTTACAATTTATTGTGGGGGGTGAGCAGCCTTATTTAGAGCACCATGCCAGTCGTTTTAGGGTTACCACTAACTTTTCCTTTGACAAAGTAGGCAAAAAGGTAAGCCAGGGACTGGCTGATTACGTGCCTGTGTCCGCATCGAGAGTGCGCCGCTTATTTGAAGAACAACTTATTGCAGTTGATGTTGCCTTAGTTAAAGTAACGCACCCCAACAAACAAGGCTTTTGCAGTTTAGGTATGGGTGTAGACTTTACTATGGAGGCCGTCAAAGCGGCTACCATTGTGATTGCTGAAGTATGTGAATTTATGCCCTGGACTGAGGGTAAGTCGCTGATCCATGCCGATAAAATTGACTGGTGGGTTGAGCATAACGCCCCCCTGTTGACCGCTGACGAATTATTTCCCAATCTCAACAGAGCTATCCTCCCGGCCAACGTGCTGGCCAAAATAGCCGAAAACGTCCTGTTTGAGATACCCGATGGCGCAACGCTTAAGATTGATTTGAATCTGGCAGTAAATCAAATCGTACCATTTTTAAAAGACAAAAAAGACTTAGGATTACATACGGATCTGTTAACCGATGAGCTGCTGGTACTGATCAAATCGGGAGTGATTAATAATTCCAGAAAAAACGTTGACCATGGTAAGAGTGTTGTTGCTCATGCCAGTGGAAGTAAAGAACTATTTCGCTATATTCACAAAAATAAGACGATTGATTTTCGTTCTCTGTATCAACTCAACAGAGTTGATTGCATTGCCCAGCATGATAATTTGATTGCCATTTTTGGCGGCCTAAAAGTCGACCTCAGTGGTCAGGTTGCGGTCGATTCGGTTGGTAGTCGTTTTTATTCGGGAGTAGGTAGTGCCGATGATTCTATTCGTGGAGCGGCCAACTCCAAAGGGGGAAAGCCAATAATTATGTTACCGGCGATGAGTGTAAAGGGAAATTCCAATATTGTATTTGCACTCCCTGAGGGAACCGGGGTTAGCATAACTCGATTTGACGTGCATTATGTGATCACTGAATACGGTACCGCGTTTTTATTTGGCAAGAGTATTAGAAAACGTTGCCTGGCAATTATTGACATCGCCCACCCAGACTGTCGCAGAAATTTATTAGAGCAAGCCAAGAATAGTTTCTATATTCACTCTGAGCAGTCTGGTGATTCTTACAAATCGGCTTATCCGAAAAAGTGGGAGTGTACACATAGCACCACGTTGGATAAAGAGGTGTTTGTGCGACCCATTAAAGCCTTAGATGAAGACCACTTACGTGATTTTTTTCATAAACTCACTGATCAGAATGTGTATATGCGTTATTTCACTCAGATGCACTCTTTGCCACAAAAAGTCCTCAAACGTTTTTCTGATATTGACTACAGTAAAGACATGGCTCTGGTAGTAATTTATCCAACGCAAACCGCACAAAATGAAATCGTTGGCGTTGGTCAATGGATTTTGGACGAAAATGACAATATCCCTGAGATTGCCTTGCAAATCCGAGATGATTGGCAAGGTGAAGGGCTCGGTAAATTCTTATTTTTACGTTCGATTGAAATGGCTAAAAGCTATCAAATAAAAAATCTAAAAGCCGATGTGCTCGCGGATAATGTCGCCATGAATGCAGTATTTAAAAACTGCCTTATCCCATACAAAAGAAAGGTTGAATTTGGGGTGAATAGGTACATATTTGATTTAAGCTAAAGGGAAAAACCAAGGTGGAAGAGTTTTAATTTAACACAGATCAAGCTAGGTTTATTTTGCGGCAGAACTTGCCATTAAACTCTCACTATACGTTTCAGACTCTGTCTATTATACCCATCTGACGCTTCCGACGAACACGCTAGCTACACTCTATAG
>NZ_CAJXPA010000039.1 GCF_913058035.1 uncultured Paraglaciecola sp.
TGGTGTTGTTTGTAAAGTTATAGTACGAGAGAAGATTTAAACAGTCTGCTTCGTCGGCAGAGTCGAATGTGTATAAGAGACAGGAGACATATAAACGCATTAACTCGATTTTTGCATAGAGATAATCCGGTAACAATTCTAATGCCCGTAAAAGGGATGTTTCAGCATCATCATAAATTTTTGCAACACGTTGTTGCTGCCCTAAATAAAGTAATTGTTGATGATCCTCATTCCAAATACTATAAAGCTTCGCATATTGTTCTGCGGCATGTTCTTGGGCATTTTGTTGAATGTATATGCTGGCTCTTAACTGAATATATTTAGGGTCTAAAAAATGACTTTTTTGCAGGCGGTCTAATTCTTTAAGCGCAGAAGGGAAATCTTTTAATGTCTGATAAATGTTGATTATTTTTTCATAAGGAATGACATTTTCTCTGTTGAATAACTTGGCCGTAGTAAATTTGTCTTTTGCTTCTTCAAGTTTTCCTAAGCTTAGTAAGATGTTTCCCTGCAATACATATAACCTAAAACTATTAGTGTTTTCTTTAGCAAGGTTTTCAGCATAAGTATAAGCTTGGTGGTATTCTTTTTTTAAATAAAATAGATTTGCCTGGTTATATTTGGCAGAAAATATATCTAAGTTAGCCGTTAATACTATATTATTTACCTTCTGCGATTATTGTAATTGAGGTGACCTTGTCAGCACCTCTACCTTTAACAGTTGGTAGGCCAAATTGCCCGACACAAGTTCAATTAACTCATTCACTAAACCTAACGCACGTTTTTGTTGACCGTTTTGAAGATAAAGCATGACTGCAATTTTCTTTACCTCTTGGCCAGTTGTGTCTGTGAAGTGTTGTTCGAAATATTTCAGTGCTTCTTGATGTTTATTTCTTGCTTGTAATATTTTCACTTGCATCAGGTCAAATACACGTTTGGCATTATGGGTTTTTCTCAGTTCTGAGATAAAACTTTGGCATTGATAAATTTTATTAGTTTGAATATATAAATCACACAATACCAATGATAAGGATAAATTATTTTTTATAGTGTCGTAGTGGGTTTCCATTACTTTTAACGCCACTTTCGACTCATTTAACCTAATGTGAGTATCAACAAGAATCTCTATTGCATAGAGGCTTTCAGGATTTTGTGAAACATAATTGATCAATTTATTTCTAGCGGTTTCATAGTTGCCGGTCATGTAAAACGCTAACCCAGATACTAATAACAACTCAGTTTGTTTTAATAATTGTTCATTGGGTATTAACGCCATTTTTGTTGCGATTTCTCCGTAGGCTTTTATGGCAAGTTCATTATTATTGTTCATGCCATAAAGCCTTGCGCTTAATAACATGATAAAAGGTTCGTCTGGCGTGATAATTAAAATGTTGTCTACCACATCTCTGGCTTCGTCGAGCTGTTTAAGGGTCACATAAATGTTAGCCAATGAGCGACTTATAAATGGTTCAGTAGGCAAGTTAATGTATGCCTCTTTAAATAACGCTAACGCCTCTAGAATATCCCCTTCTTTTTCACTGATTTGACCTCTTATGTGCAAAGTAAATGCGTTACTGGAATTTATTTTTGAAGCCTTAGTAATAAATATTTTTGATTGAACAATGTTATCTTGTCTTAAATAAAAGCTAGCCAAATTGTTCAGTACCGTTATGTTTTCAGGCTGTAATTCGAGGGCATGTTCATATTTTTCAAGTGTGTTATTGGGCCGCTCAAGGTTTTCATAAGCAATAGCTTGTAACATGGATATTTCAAAATTATTTTTTGCGCTAAGTTTATGGGTCATCAATTTGATAACCTTCTTATATTCCATGATACGAGAATATGCTTGCGCAAGGGGGAGGTAAGCAATATCTAAATCTGCACCTAAAATGAGCGATTCTTGGTATTCAACAATGGCAGCGCGTGTTTGGTTTCTACGTAACAATATATCAGCCATCATTAATTTAGACTGTAAATGAGACGGATTATCTTGCAGGGCGTTTTTTAAGTAAACATAGGCTTCGTCGAAGTTTTCTTGATTAAAACTTCTCAGTGCTTTTTCGTAATCTATTGCTGACTGAGAAAAAGCGTAACTACAAAAAAGCGTCAGTATTGAAATAATTAAAATTGAGGTTGGCTGGTTTTTGTTTCGCATTGTAATGAATACCACCCGCTGATTTAGTCAAAGTAAATTAATTACTAATGAATAATATTAAAAAAACACTGTATGTCCGATGATCTTTTAGAATAGTTCATAATACCCATTAATGCCCAACGCTACGACTAAGTTATTACAACCCTAGAGCCAGAGATGTAAGGTCAATATTCTATATCTGATTGTGTGATTGAAGTACTGTGATAAACATGACCCTTGGTGATGATAATGAAGCTCCCTAAAAATATCACAGTAAATAATCGACATACCTAGACCCAATTGAGCGCTTCATAAAATATAAAGAGTGTCTTGTGTTTTTCTCTTTTTATATTTATGCGCACTTTCCTAACATGAGGAAATCAGAGGTAGGTCGGTCATATTATTAATACAAAGTGATGCTGTTCAGTGTTCCCTATTTTTGTGGTTCAGTGCTTCTAAATCATTATTGGTAAATAATAAGAGGTCAAAAGGTAGTGCAGAATTTGTTAAAACGGTTAAGTGTATAAGTGTGGAGTTTACGAGTTAAGGTGTGGAGTTTACGAGTTAAGGTGTGGAGTTTACGAGTTTAGGTTTGTAAATGGAGAAATAAATTAAATTTGCATCCTGCAGGGGCTTAATCTCCATTCATTGGTGGATGCGTTGTATTATAGAGTTAAATAATATTGCGCTGTGAAATTAGACTGCCACATAAAGGAGGTGAAGCAAAAGTAAGTTTTGTAATGGCAATTTCTGCAACTTTAAATGTAACGTTTCGAGGCTAATTACACTTGTTGGGGCCACCAGTCATTTATTCTCAATCACCGCAGAAAAATTATTTTAACCAATGTGCAACCTCAGGTTCTAGAAAGTATTTTCACTGTGGAACGTATTGGTAGTGGAACGTATTGGTAGTGGAACGTATTGGTAACTGTTAGCAAAATTCTAATCAGTATACTCTAAGTAATTAGACAATCTAGCCGTCGGCTTTTGAGCACGGGATTGAACCTTTGGCACCTGTAAATAGGTCAGCTAAGGTCTAATAGATAAACTTGGACTCTATACAAATAGATGAAGGATGTTGCTACTTTCACCCTGTATGTGTCGGAATGGGCACGGTCTGAACAATAAAATTTTAACGTAGAAGAAACTTATAACCGAACTGCGAGAGATTATGGTTAGTTGTCTGGTGGCTCGCGGAAGCTCACTGTGGCTCTTCTTGTTATAATAGAGCCACTTGTCAACCAGTATGATACTAATCAGATTAAGCCATAATAAATGGGTTCACTTTACTTCTTCACCAGCCGCTTGCTTATCCGCATGGTAGCTAGAACGGACCATAGGACCACTGGCTGCATGACTAAAACCTAACTCTTTGGCTGTTTCGCCGAGTTCATCAAATTCGTCAGGATGTACATAACGTTTCAATGGGAAGTGATGTTTACTGGGCTGTAAATATTGGCCCAAGGTCAACATCTCTACATTGTGGGTGCGTAAATCTTTCAATACTTCGGTTATTTCGTGTTTGTCTTCGCCCATGCCCATCATTAGTCCAGATTTGGTAGGAATATCAGGGTGCTGCTGTTTGAATTTTTTCAATAAGTCTAACGACCATTGATAGTTGGCACCTGGTCGACATTCCCGGTACAAACGCGGAATAGTTTCAAGGTTGTGGTTAAAAACGTCAGGCGGGCTTTGCTTGAGTATTTCAAGAGCTCTGTCCATACGACCTCTGAAATCCGGTACTAACACTTCTATTTTGGTCGATGGGCTATGTTCGCGAATAGCCGATATACAGTCAACAAAGTGCTGGGCACCACCATCGCGCAAATCATCTCGGTCTACTGAAGTTATTACCACATATTTTAATTTCATTTCAGCAATAGTTTTGGCTAACTTAATGGGCTCTTCTGCGCTAGGTGGTAAGGGTTTACCATGACCTACGTCACAAAATGGGCATCGACGAGTGCAAATGTCGCCCAAGATCATAAATGTTGCTGTGCCGTGGTTAAAACATTCGGCGAGATTAGGGCAGCTTGCTTCTTCACAAACTGAATGTAAGTTATTCTTGCGTAAAGTTTTTTTGATATGGTCAATTTTATCTGTATTACGTGGCAGCTTTATTTTTATCCACGCAGGTTTACGCAACATATCAGCCTTTTCAGTCGGCATGATAGTGATGGGAATATGTTTAACTTTTTCATCATCCCGAAGTTTAACTCCGGCCTCCGCGCGTACGTTATTCATTAAAACCTTCTCTATGTTCTTTGTGATTTATACCTAATAAGGCAGATAAATGATCAGTCAGTTTAATGCCAGCTTCAGTCAGCGTATCAGGGCCGCCAAGTTGTGCGCAATCTATCATTTCCAGACCGGCATAACCACATGGATTTATGCGCTGAAAAGGGCGTAAATCCATGTTGACGTTCAATGCTAAACCATGAAAAGAGCAACCTTTACGAATTCTTAGGCCAATAGAACAGACTTTTTTGCTGTCTACGTAAACTCCTGGAGCATCAACTTTAGGATAGGCATTAATTGCATATTCTTTTAACGTGTTGACCACACATTGTTCTAATGCCGTTACTAAATTTCTAACACCCAATTTATTGCGTTTAAGATTAAGTAACACGTACATCATTTGTTGACCGGGCCCGTGGTAGGTGACTTGACCACCCCTATCGACTTTTACTACAGGAATATCACCTGGTACAAGTATGTGTTCTTCTTTACCCGCTTGGCCCTGAGTAAAGACTGCTTGATGTTCTGCCAGCCATATTTCGTCGACTGTTTCATCGTTCCTATGATTAGTGAAATCTTGCATGGCTTGCCAAATAGGCGAGTAAGCCTGCAAGCCCAATTGTCTGACGATTAGTTTAGCAGGCATTGTGCAGACACACTCTCTTTACAAAACAACTTTAACCAACTCCAGTTTAGCTAGTTCAATATAGAGTGTTTCCATATGTGCTTTGCTGGTTACTGTTATGCTGAGCGAAATGGAGTGGTATGTACCCTTTGAACTTGGTTTTACTTTAGGTACATAATCACCTGGCGCATGTATTTGTAAGCAAGATATAACATCTTCTGGCAAGCGCTCATGGGCGATGCCCATAATTTTAAATGTCTGCTGGCATGGGAAATCCAGCAGTTGGTCAAAGTTAGTGTCCATGTTTCTCTCGAATATTTAACAAATTGCGAATTATTAATTATTAAAACCAAGCTTTAATTTGACAAAATCAACCATACGGTCGAAGAAATCGCCTTCTTTGATTTCTTGCAAGGCAACTAATGGATATTCAGCAATATCTTCACCTTCAATTTGGAGATAGAGTTTGCCTACTACTTCACCTTTAGCAATCGGTGCTTGTAAGCTTTTGTCTAACTTAAAGTTAGCCTTTAGATTTTTACTCAAGCCTCGAGGAATATTTATTGGGGTATCTTGTAATATGCCAAGGTCTACAGTTTCCTTATCACCCATAAAAATACGGTGTGAAACAAAGCTATCACCTGCTTTATAAGGTGTGATCGTTTCAAAAAAGCGAAAACCGTATTTGAGTAATTTTTTATTTTCAACTTTACGAGCACGTTCACTATCTGTACCCATGACAACTGAAATTAGGCGCATATCACCTTGGTAAGCTGAGGTGATCAAGCTATAACCTGCATCAGACGTATGCCCCGTTTTTATACCATCAACATTGAGGCTCCTATCCCATAATAAGCCATTACGGTTGTATTGCTTTATATCGTTGAAGGTAAATTCTTTTTCGGCATAAATAGCATATTCTTGTGGCACATCACGTATTAATGCAGCTGACAAAATTGCCATGTCTCTTGGTGTCGTAAAATGCTGAGAATCGTGTAAACCATGACTATTCACAAAGTAAGTTGAGGTCATACCTAGTCTTTCTGCATGCATATTCATCATGCTCGCAAATGCATCTTCACTTCCGGCAATATGCTCTGCCATGGCTACACAAGCGTCGTTACCAGACTGAACGATGATGCCGCGGTTGAGATCGGCTACCGATATTTTTTTACCTACTTCGATAAACATTTTTGAAGAGTCTGGAAAGTTTTTAGCCCATGCTTTTTCAGAAATGGTCACTAGATCAGTCTCTTTGATATTACCGTTGAGCAGCTCTATGCCAATGACATAGCTAGTCATCATTTTGGTTAAGCTAGCAGGTGGTATTTGCATATCAGCGTTTTGTTCTGCTATTACATTACCTGTTTGGAAATCCATTAATATGAACCCTTTAGCTGAGACACTTGGTGCAGGTGGGATAACTACAGCAGCAGAAGCTGAAAAGATACACAAACACAAGACTATGGTGCTTACAAGAGATCCGAAATACGTTTTTTGATTAAGCATTAAACTACCGTTTGAAAATGTTGTAGGAATAGAAATCTTAGACATGTCTTAAAAGACACGAACGATGACATTAAATTTTACTTAACAATATAACACTTCGATGGTTACATTGCTGCCCAACTGAAAACTAATGCTCAACTATATACAACTATGTGAAAGTTTTTATCAGCTTCAAGATGTCAGACACAAATTGATGTGAAAAGTTTTGTTTGGTTAAAAGATAAAACATAGATAGAAAGTATATGATGAATCTAATCAAAGTAAACTTTATAAGCGTCAGGGTAGTCATTGCTTTTAAGTTCGTTTAAGAACGTATTTGCATCCTGCTCGCCTATCATTGGCCCAAGGTGTAATTTATATATTCCTTCCTCAAATCTTGTTAGGTAGGGACGTTGGTATAAGCTTTTTAATCCCTTTGCTAAGTTATCTATTTCCTTTTTGTTTTGAAAAGCAGCCACTTGAATAAAAACCTGTTGATTGACTTTAATGGAGGATTTTTTGATGATGGTTGGATTGCGTCCTTCGGTAATCACTCCTGCTCTATCTACATGAATAACGTCAATTTTTACTTCCGCAACACCTGTTTCAAGCATGTCTAGCTTTAACGCCGCAGCATAAGACAGGTCTATTACACGACCTTCATAAAAAGGCCCTCTATCGTTGACTCTAACGACGACTTGTTTACTATTTTTTAAATTGGTAACACGAACAAATGATGGTAATGGCAATGTTTTGTGTGCGGCAGACATTTTGTACATGTCGTAAATCTCGCCATTAGACGTTAAGTGACCATGAAATTTTTGTCCATACCAACTCGCATGACCCTTATCGCTGAAACCTTTACCTGTATTGAGTGGTCTGTACCTAATTCCCCTTATCGTATAAGGTCGCATATTAGCTGGCGCATATGTTTGGTAAGTCGCTATCGCATCTTGTGTTGTCACCTTTTGTGGAACTTCATTAGGGGCTGAATCTTGTTTTTGGTAATAACGTCCCTTTGGAGCACAACCAGAAACAATCACTAAGATAATAAGTAGACCAAGTAAACGTGTAGATTTTACCATGGAATAATTAGTCGTTAAGTTTAGCGGTGGTTGCAACGTTGAACTCTTGTTTAAGTTGTTGGCTGAATTGAAACACGGCCATAGCATATAGCGGACTATGGTTATAACGAGTGATCACATAAAAGTTAGGTAAACCTACCCAATATTCTTTACTATTCGTTTGTTCAAATTCGAAAAGTTTAACACTCATGTCTTTGTTTAATTCTTCCCCAGTGATGCTTACACCCGCAACTTGCAACTGTGACCATTGATGAGAATATTTAAGAGATTGTGTCAACAATGCTGAGTATTGATTGCCACTGACTTTAGCTTTAAACGCAATAGCATTGTTGGCCTTCCAATGGTGTTTTTTAAAGTAGTTTGCAACACTTCCAATAGCATCCACAGGGTTGTTTAATAAGTCTCGCACACCGTCACCGTCGAAATCCACAGCGTAATAACGGTAACTAGAAGAAATAAACTGTCCCCATCCCATTGCGCCAGCATAAGAACCTTTAAGCTCGGTGATATCAAATTCTTCCTCCTGAGCTAATAAAAATAATTGAGCTAATTCGCTGCGAAAAAACGTCGCCCTAGGTGGATAATGAAAACCCAAAGTAACTAATGCATCGAGTACTGAATATTTGCCTTGGTAAGTGCCATAAAAAGTCTCAACACCAATGATGGCTACAATAATTTCTGCGGGTACGCCGGTTTCTTGCTCTGCTCGAGCTAATGTTTGATGATGTGTTTGCCAGAACGTCAAGCCTTTTGCTAAACGTTTTTCAGTAAGGAATATAGGAAAATACTGAAACCAAGGTTTGGCTTCCCATGGTTTGGCAATAGATTGTAAAACTACCTCGTTTTTATTGGCCTTAGCCAAGGTTGATTCAATCACTGTTCTTTTAAACTGATGTTCATTTACCATCAAGTCAATAAACTCCTGTCGCAACTCCTCAGGAGAGGCTTTGATGCCATGACATGTCAGACAAAAGACTAATACTATAAACGATTTAATCAACTTCACGATTTCTCCTCAATAGTTAAGTGGTTTACTTAACTAAAACTACTATTATCCTCGGGACATAATTCTTTTCTGGGTACTAATTGCCATTAAAATACCAAAGCCTGCTAATAGTGTCACCATAGAAGTGCCACCATAACTAACTAATGGTAAAGGTACGCCAACAACAGGTAAAATACCTGAAACCATGCCCATATTGACAAACACATAAACAAAAAAGGTAAGCGTAATACTGCCAGCTAAAATTTTACTAAATACATCTTGTGCTCTCACCGCTATCAACATGCCACGTATTACAATAAAAGCGTAGATCGATAGCAGTCCCACCACGCCCCAAAATCCAAACTCTTCACTGAACACTGCAAAAATAAAATCCGTATGACGTTCTGGTAAAAACTCTAACTGCGATTGTGTGCCTTGCAACCAACCTTTACCCTGAGCTCCGCCAGAACCAATAGCAATTTTCGATTGTATAATGTGATAACCCGATCCCAAAGGATCACTTTCAGGATTGATAAATGTCAACACTCGTTGTTTTTGATAATCTTCCATCAAGAAATTCCACATAATAGGAGTAAAAGCTGACATGGCAATAGCAACAAAAGATATAAATCGCCAGCTCATACCCGCTAAGAATAAAGCAAAAACGCCTGAGCAAGCAATCAGAAGTGAGGTGCCTAAATCTGGTTGGCGAGCAATCAATAAGGTGGGTAGGGCGACCAAAGCAAAGCCAACCAGTATATGCCACGTTTTAGGTGGCAAATTGAAGCGACTAATATACCAAGCCACCATCATAGGCACGGCTAACTTCATGACTTCAGAGGGTTGGAAGCGAAATACGCCTATATCTAACCAACGCTGTGCCCCTTTACTGGATACACCTACCACCAATACAGCAATTAACATTGCTATACCGATTATGTAAAAATAAACAGATAACTTTTGGTAAGCCATTGGGGGGATCTGAGCCACAACCAACATCACGCATAATGCTAGAGCCAGACGTGTTAATTGCCTTTGTATGAGACTTATGTCTTGTCCGCCTGCTGAATAGATAGTAAGCAAACCTACCACCATAAGTACCAGTAATCCAAATAACAAAATACCATCACAATGTATCCTATTACAAAATGAACGGTTATTAAAAGCTAGTTTAGTCCTAAGCATTAGGGTTGCGTCCCAGGTTGCGTTAGTTCAAGTTCTTCTCGATTTTGTCCTAAGGGCTCGATGACCTTATGTTCAGGAAATGTTTGATTTTTGAAATAATTATCCATCATTTTACGAGCAATAGGTGCAGCTTCAGCACCGCCGTGTCCTGCATTTTCTAATACCACAGATAGCACTATTTGTGGTTTGTCGTAGGGTGCATAACCTACATACATAGCGTTATCATGATTCTTCTTGGAAAGTTTGGAGGCATCATATTTTTCATCTTGTGCGATACTGACTAATTGCGCGGTACCTGTTTTACCTGCGGAAATATAATGAGCGCCTCTAAATGCGTTTCGTGCAGAGCCTTCTCTATTGACCGTACCATACATAGCATCCAATACCATATCCCAGTTGTGTTCGTTTTTTATGACTATGGGGCGCCTTTCTTTAATAGCCTGCACGACAACCGTCTCTTTCTGCATATTACCGCGAATAATTTGCGGAATAATGCGTCTACCCTTATTAACTAATGTAGTGATTGACTGGGTAAGTTGGACAGGTGTTGCTGTCCAATAGCTCTGTCCTATGCCTATATTGATGGTGTCACCGATGTACCAAGGACGGTTAAATAAGGCTTTTACAATACCTCTACTCGGCATAATACCATCGGCTTCTTCATGAAGGTCAATACCGGTATAATCACCAAAACCGAACTCATACATGCTTTCACTTATCCGGTCTATGCCTAGCTTATAGGCTAAATCATAAAAAAAAATGTCACAAGACACTTCTATTGCCTTAGTCACATCTACCCAACCGTGGCCCCAAGGGTTATGGTCTCGCCAAACACGTTCAACATTTTTTAATTGATATTTACCGATATCATAAATTCGGGTTTCAGGCGTAATCACCTTTTCCTCTAGCCCTGTTAATGCTAGAAGAGGTTTAACTGTCGATGCTGGCGGATACTGTCCCTGCGTTGCACGATTAAACAAAGGACGCTCTGTAGTAAGTAATTTCTTGTAATTTTTACTACTGATACCATGCACAAACAAGTTAGGATCGTAGCTTGGGCTACTGTAAAGGGCAAGAACACCTCCATCTCGAGGATCAATGGCAACAACAGAGCCTTTCTTACCTGCAAAGGCTTTCTCCGCCTCGAGTTGTAAATTCGTATCAATATTCAATACAATATCTTGGCCGGGAATAGGTGGATTAAAGTCTAATGTGCGTATTATTCTACCCCGATTATTCACTTCTACCTCTTGAAACCCCACTTTTCCATGAAGCATTTCTTCGTGATATTTCTCTATGCCACTTTTACCGATGTCATAAGTTGCTGCATAGTTGGCTTCAAAGCCAGCTTCGTTGAGTTTCTGCAAATCTTTCTTGTTAATTTTGGCAACATATCCTATGGCATGTGTGAGAGCGCTGCCGTAAGGATAATAACGAGCTAGCCTAGCCTCGATAGATACACCCGGATAGTTATGTTGTTTGACGGAAAACAGTGCTACTTCATTAGGCTTCAAACGGTTGATCAAATTGACTGGTTTGAAACGTCTAGCACTCTTTAAATCTTGATAAAAGTCACTGAGATCTTCTTCTTCAATACCAAGTAATGAACTAAGCTCGTCGATAGTTGACTCTAGATCCTCAATCTCTTCTGGTATGACTTGTAGACTAAATACTGGACGATTTTCGGCAAGTAATATGCCATTACGGTCATATATTAATCCACGATTGGGTGCCACAGGTAATACTTTTATTCGGTTACCGTCTGCACGTGTCTGGTAATCTTCAAATCGACTTATTTGTAAATAATACAAGTTTGTCAACACCATGCCTACCATAATAAAAACCACAAGTAATCCGATAAAAGTTCGCCTAGCAAAAAGGTTAGCTTCAGCTGAGTGGTCTTTTATAAGGATACGTGGGGAAGGCAATGTTATTCTCTATGATAAGGATGGTTATTATTAATTGACCAAGCTCGATATAGGCTCTCAGCAACAATTATGCGTGCCAAAGGATGTGGCAAAGTAAGACTAGACAATGACCACCTTTGTTCCGAAACTTTTATGCATTCGGGCGCTAAACCTTCGGGGCCACCGATTAATAAACTTACATCTCGGCCATCCATTTGCCAGTTCTGCATAGTTTTAGCTAATTTAGGAGTATCCCAAGACACACCTGTTACCTCTAAAGTGACAACTCTGTTGCCTTTGGGAATTGCAGCAAGAGTTAACTCACCTTCTTTATGTAAGATACGTTTAATATCCGCATTTTTACCACGCTTACCGGCAACTATTTCAGTTAGATGTAAAGGCATATCAGCAGGAAAACGTCTGCAATATTCTGAAAAACCCTGTTCGACCCAAACGGGCATTTTCATGCCCACTGCTATCATCTGAATGCGCAACGGTTACTTAGCCCCAGAGTTTTTCCAATTGATAGAAATCTCGGGCATCATCTTGCATCACATGCAAGACCACGTCGCCTAGATCAACTAAAACCCAATCACCACTTTCACGACCTTCAATGCTTAAAGGTGCAGTACCAGCTTGTTTAGCTTCAACTACGACATTTTCGGCAATTGAAATAACATGACGTTTAGAATTGCCTGAGCAAATTAACATGGTTTCAGTAACGGACGATTTTTCTGCAACATCTAAATCAATGATGTCACGACCTTTTAAGTCTTCGACTTTTTCTATGACAAAGGCTTTTAATTGTTTGTGATCCAAAGACTTTCCTTATGGCTAAACTTTATACGATTTAATTTAATATAGTTTAACAGAAATCTGTACTTGGCTGATAGAGCTTATGCTGTTGAATATAATCTAATATCTTTGGCGGTAAAAAACTATCAACTGATTGATTATTAAATAATTGTTGCCTAATTTTGCTAGAAGACACTGTTAATCTTTGCGTATCAGCAAAATAAATATGTCCAGCAAGAGTGTTATGAAGCACCGACGGATTAAAAATTTGTCTCTTATGTAGCAATGTTTGTAGTTCTGGCGAATACGAATGTGGTGAGGGAAGTCCTAGAGAATCATCAAATTTATAACTTGAGTCTTTAACCGCCTCCCCAGTTCTTTCGCACACCACGAAATGGCAAAGAGCAAATAGTAACGGCCAATTGTGCCATGTAAACAAATTTTGTAATGAGTCAGTGCCGATGAAAAAACATAGCGGAGTGTTAGGCATCGCCGTTCGTAGTTCTCTCAAAGAATCAACACTAAAGGTAGGCTTTGCTCGAATAAGCTCTCTTGGTTCAGGGTAAAATAGAGGATAATCAGCACAAACTAGCTCTACCATTTTAAGCCTGTCTTCACTTGATGCGGTCGCTGGATTTTTATGGCTAGGAATATAACAAGGCATCAAAGCTATTTTTTGGATGTTAGTTTTGCCCGCTGCTTCTAATATTGGGAGAATATGCCCATAGTGAATCGGGTCAAAGGTACCACCAAAAATACCTAAAGGAGGTGCTAATCGCATCTAAAGATATAACTCCTAATCTAAAACACCATAATCTAAAGGCACATTATTAAGTTGATATGGAACAAACAACAAACATAAATGGCATAACTCTATGTAAGGTCTAACTACTTGGGATTGTTTAATCGCACCATCAAACTCTGCTAATTTTTGCTGAAGCACTTGCATATGTTCTAATGATAATCGTTGCAATGCTGACTGGTATAAAGATTGACGACTTTTCCATATTCGGTATTGGTTCCAGTTAATAGTTTTACCTTGCTGCCGATCAAATAATATCCCTTGCAAAGTCTGCCATTCACGCGTCAGAGCCCAAACAATAATATTGGGTTCAACTCCTTCACTTTCCAAACGATAGAGCATTTTGACTGCTTTTTGAGCATCACCACTGAGTAATACATCGATTAAATGAAACACCGTGAATCTGGATTGATCAACAACTGCTTGTTCGACCTGTTCAAAGCTAGGATTACCTTGAGGATAAAGTAGTATTAACTTTTGAATCTCTTGTTTGGCCGCGAGTAAGTTACCTTCACAATAATCAACCAATAACTGCGAGATTTGTTTAGAGGACTGCATCCCCACTAAACGCATTTGGTTATTTATCCACTGATATAGTGCATTGCCTTCCAAAGGGTAACAAGGCACATAAATGGCGTGCATATCTACTGCCTTAAACCATTTAGTATTCTGCACATCCTTACCAATTTTTCCGCCATGTATAACAATTAACACATCAGGATTTATCTGTTGCGCTAAGCTCGTTAGTACTTTGCTTCCCTCTGCACCAGGTTTTCCGGTGGGCAATTCAAGTTCAATAATTTGTCTAGTAGAAAATAACGATAAAGTTTGCGTTGCTTCAATCAGGGTATCCCAACTAAATTGGCCATCTGCGACTAAGGACTGACGTTCGTCAAAGCCTCGGGTTAAAGCTGCACTTCGTAATAACTCAATACATTCGAGTTTTTGTTGTGGCTCGTCACCAAAAAACAAATAAAAGGGTTTCAGTTCTGAGGTGGCATCAATATTAAAACGGTTAGGATAGACCTGCATTAGTCACCTACAGTCTGTTGCCAAATATTGTACGAGCTGGCAATTTGTCGGATAATACGATTGGCTGCTTCATGGCGCATTTCGTTTTGGATTAAATCCAACTCACGAGACTTAGCTAATACTGCATCTGGGTCGTCTTGGTATTCCCTAGTGACATCAAACTCTAATTCTAGCGCGTCTTGCGAAGGAAACTGGATCTGATATCCAATGGTATACACCAATTCATATTCTGCTACTTGTCCGGTTGAAAAAAGGGACAACAAACGCCTTTCAAGTACATCTGATGTTAAATAAATAACAGCATCTATTTGTTCATCTACACGTCTATCGATTTGAGAGTCAGTAACAGAATTATCCCACACTTCAATGTTAAATCCTTGAAGCTGTTTACTTAGTATTCTATGTAGTGGGGTGTTTTTTTGTGCCGCTAATAATTGAAGTTGCTGAATACCAGATGGTAGTCCGTAGTCACCTCGTAATTTAAAGCCACATCCTACTATTGTTAGAACAATAATGAGGATGCAAACATTAAAAAATATACTCTTTAGCACTTTAATTTGCCACTATGTTAAGTAATCTACCCGGAATATAAATGACTTTTCGAATTATTTTGCCATCTGTGTGTTGTAGGATATTTTGTTCGGCTAGACCCATTGTTTCGACCTGTTCTTTTGTGGCGTCCGCAGAAACAGTAATTTTCGCTCTGACTTTACCATTAACTTGCACTACTACGAGCTTTTCATCTTCAATCATTGCTTCAGCTTCAGCTATAGGCCATGGTGCGGTTTCTACTGCATTATTGTGACCTAAGTCTCTATACATCACATGACAAATGTGAGGAGCGATAGGAGTGAGCAACAAGACTATTGCATTTATACCTTCGCGTAAGACGGCGAGGTCTTGCTCAGTTGTTTTTGATGCTTTTTGTAAATGATTCAGTAACTCCATGGTGGCAGCAACGGCTGTATTGAATGTCTGGCGGCGACCAATATCATCGCTGACTTTTTCAATTGTTTTGTGAATTAAACGTCTAAGATTTTTCTGCGGGGAAGATAAATTAGTTTTATCTAGCAAAGCTATTTCACCTGCTTCGACATGTTCTTGCACCAAATTCCAAAGGCGTTTTACAAATCTGTGTGCACCCTCAACTCCAGAATCAATCCATTCTAATGTCTGCTCGGGCGGAGCAGCAAACATAGTAAATACTCGAATGGTATCAGCACCATATAAATCGATTACTTGTTGTGGATCAATACCATTGTTTTTTGACTTGGACATCTTGGTCATGCCGTGATGAATCACTTCCTTGCCGTCAGACTCAAGTACAGATTTGATAATCCTGCCTTTATCGTCTTTCTCAATGATAACATCCGCAGGGGAGTACCATACTTTTTTGCCAACAGCATCTTCACGATAAAATGAATCAGCTAACACCATCCCTTGACACAACAGACGTTTGTAAGGCTCGTCAGATTGAACCAAACCTTCATCACGCAGAAGTTTATGAAAAAAACGTGAGTACAGTAAATGCAATATAGCGTGTTCAATTCCACCTACATATTGATCTACGGGTAACCAATAATTAGCTTGTGATGGGTCCAACATAGCCTGATCGTTCTGCGCACTGCAATAGCGAGCGTAATACCATGATGACTCCATAAAAGTGTCAAAAGTATCGGTCTCCCTTAATGCAGGCTGACCATTAAACTCTGTTTTAGCCCATTCAGGGTCTGCTTTGATTGGAGAAATAACCCCATTCATATGCACATTTTCTGGTAATTCGACCGGTAGCTGATCACTGGGTACAGTGACAGACTCGCCATTTTCTAAATTCAACATTGGGATTGGAGTTCCCCAGTATCGCTGTCTTGATACACCCCAATCTCTCAGACGGTAATTGATTTTCTTTCTACCCTTATTTTGTTCAATAAGAGTTTGCGCAATTTTATCAAAAGCATCTGCTGAAGTAAGGTCATCGTATTCGCCAGAATTTAACAATAGACCTTTTTCAGTAAATGCACCTAAACTTAAATCACATTCAATATTGCTTTGTGAATCGGCTTTAACGACTTGTTTGATTTCAAGGCCATATTTAGTGGCAAACTCCCAGTCTCTTTGATCGTGACCCGGCACCGCCATCACCGCACCCGAGCCGTAACCCATGAGTACAAAGTTGGCTACCCAAACAGGGACTTTGTGACCGGTTAAAGGGTGAATTGCGAAATACCCTGTGGCACAGCCTTTCTTTTCCATAGTGGCCATTTCAGCTTCGGCTACATTAGTATTTTTACATTCTTGAATAAATGTGGCTAAGTCATTGTTGGTTTTAGCTGCTTCTAATGCGATGGGGTGTTGCGCCGCAACTGCAACATAAGTCACACCTAGTAGAGTGTCCGGACGAGTAGTGTATACATCAAAACTTTCTAGCTGTGCGATTATTTGTTCAAGTTCGAAAGTTATTTCAACTCCTTCTGAACGTCCAATCCAGTTTTTCTGCATCGCCCGAACCTGTTCAGGCCATTCTTCTAATTGCTCTAAATCGTTAACCAACTCTTCCGCATAATCAGTGATTTTTATAAACCACTGAGGAATTTGTCTTTGTTCAACTAAAGCGCCAGAACGCCATCCGCGACCGTCAATCACCTGTTCGTTAGCAAGAACCGTATGGTCTACTGGGTCCCAGTTAACAGTAGCATTTTTTTTATACACTAGGCCTTTATCGAATAAGCGAGTGAAAAACCACTGTTCCCATCGATAATAGTCTTTTTTACAAGTCGCTATCTCCCGATCCCAGTCGTAACCAAATCCTAAAGTTTTTAATTGGTTTTTCATATACTCAATATTTGAGTAGGTCCATTTAGCCGGCGCAGTATTATTATTGATAGCTGCGTTTTCTGCAGGTAGGCCAAATGCATCCCATCCCATAGGTTGGAGCACATTCTTACCTAACATTCTTTGATAGCGGCTAATTACATCGCCAATGGTGTAATTGCGCACATGACCCATGTGTAAACGGCCACTGGGATAAGGAAACATTGACAGACAATAAAATTTTTCTTTATCTTCGTCTTCGGTTGCTTTAAATGTTTTCTGAGTTTCCCAATAGGCTTGAACCTCTTTTTCGATTTCTTGAGGTTGATACTGTTTTTCGGCCATTAAAAAAGATTTCCGTGACTAGAGCTGTAGAGACAACATGCCCCTAAACAATGATATAAAATGTATCGGGCTAGAGTACCTTAGCGTATCCCTTGCTAACAATAGTAAATATGTGATTTATCGGGCTTATTATGAAGTTTTTAGGTGTATCAACATATTTGAATATGATTAGGTAAAAATCAGCCAATTTAAAAAAAACACTTTTAGAATAAGTATTCGGCTTTATTTGTATTAAAAATAGTCACTTTTTCAGATTCTTTTCGTATCTGTTTGACAGCTTGTTGATTACGGGTTTCACTCTTTCACATATTTATAATTTGTAGTAATAAGCCATTTAACATGCAAGACAAATATGCCTTACATCTGCAGCAGCTGACTGCAAAACCTAGTAGACGATTGATTAATCAAGCGCTTAAAGATCAACATGCTTTAAATTCTACTTTCATCGGACAGGATAGAGCGCGTGATGCGTTATCTTTTGGACTAGGTATAGAAGCACGAGGATACAATCTTTATGTAATGGGTGAACAAGCTACCGGGCGTTTCACTTTGGTGCATGAATTTATTAATAAATACGTGAATAAAACAGTTACACCTGATGATTGGTGTTATATCAATAATTTTGAAGATGAGCGCGAACCTTTCTCACTAAGACTTGTGGCAGGTGAAAGCAAAAAATTGATTAAAGATATGGAAAGTCTAATTGATGAAATTTTGGATACCTTTCCCGCGGCATTTGATAACCCTGGGTATCAGCGAAAAAAAGCAGCTATTACTCGAAAATTTGATCAGGATTACGACAACGCTATTGGTGAAGTTGAACAACAAGCTCAACAATTAGGTGTTGCCTTGTTTGAAGATAGCGGAACGATCACTTTCTCGCCCATCATTGATGGTCAACCTTTAACCGATGTTGAGCTTGCAAAAGTAACGGAGCCAGAAAGGCAGCATTATTATCAACTGATTGATGAACTAGAAGATAAATTAAGTGAGGTGTTAATTGAGCTACCTAAATGGAAACGAGCAACGGCTGAAAAATTAAGGGCTTTAAAAAAAGATACGGCAGAGTTGGGTATCAGGCCCCTATTAAAAGATTTAGAGCACAAGTATACATCTGACCTGGCTATCTTAAAATTTTTACGTCAACTTAAACCCCACTTATTGGAAACGGTGGTTGAAGTGTTAGCTGATGATAAAAAAGAAGATAAACACGACGAATATGACAAACGTGCAATTTTAGAAGAGCAATATTTACCTAATATTATTGTTTCACATCAATTAAATAGCGGTTCTCCAGTGATTTATGAGCCTAACCCAACACATCAGAATTTGTTTGGTCAGGTTGAATATACAAATGTCCAGGGCTCAGTTTTTAGTAACTACAGGATGATCCGCCCTGGTGCTATGCACCGAGCAAATGGTGGGTATTTATTATTAGATGTAGACAAGCTTATTGAGCAACCTTACGCATGGGAGACAATAAAGTTAGTGCTTAAGTTCGGTTCTCTCAAGATGGATTTACCACAACATGATGTAGGAATGGTCAACTCCATCACGCTCAATCCACAGCAAATACCGATAGATGTGAAAGTAATACTTTTAGGCTCTCGTGATTTGTACTACACATTGCAAGATTATGACGACGAATTTTACGAGTTGTTTAGAGTGTTAGTGGACTTTGACCATGAAATACCATTAGATAAAAAGACATTATTTGATTTTGTGGGCCGTGTAAGAATTCAAGTGAAAGAGCTGGGTTTAAATAGTATATCTGCAAAAGCAATGTACCGATTAGTTGAGTATAGTTTGCGTCTTGCAGAACATCAGCAACGATTATCCGCACGTTTTTCAGACGTAATTGAGCTGTTGCACGAAGCCAAATATTTTTGTAAAAACCAGAATACTCAAGAACTTGATGTAACCCACATTGAGACCGCTTTAGCAGCAAAAACACATCGAACTGGGCGTGTCAGTGAAGCGGTATTAGACGATATTAAACAAGGCCAAATTCTGATTGCGACGCAAGGTGTTGACATAGGTAAAGTGAATGGTTTAACTGTATTAGAAATCGGCGATAGCATGTTCGGAACACCTGCAAGAATAACCTCGACAGTCTACGCAGGTGCTAACGGAGTGGTTGATATTGAGCGCGAAGTTGAGTTTGGACAGCCTAGTCATTCTAAAGGTGTGATGTTGTTAACAGGATACTTGGGACATAAATATGCACAATTATTTCCATTAACATTATCAGCCAATATTGCTATTGAGCAATCTTATGGACACATAGATGGCGACAGTGCCTCATTAGCAGAGTTAGTTGCATTGATATCTGCCTTAACTAAAATGCCTATCCGTCAAGATCTGGCCATTACTGGCTCGATAAATCAATACGGTCAAGTGCAGTCTGTGGGTGGTGTGAATGAAAAAATCGAGGGGTTCTTCAAACTTTGCCAACATCGAGGATTAACGGGTAATCAAGGTGTTATTATACCTAAGTCTAACCAAGTAAATTTGATGTTAGATAAAGAAGTATTGGCCGCTGTCAAAACGCAAAAATTTCATATATATGTAGCCGAAACAGTCGATGACGCCTTGGAGTTGTTGATGAATAAAGAAGCGGGTGTTCATAACACTAGGGGACGTTACCCTAAAGGTTCGGTTAATTATATGGCCGTTTCTAGCTTGCTTAACATTGCCAACATAGTGTCAGGTGCAGATGATGACTAAGTCGACTATATTAGCCTAAATGTTCGACACTTAAATACTCAACAGCTCTACTTAATTCTGTTAGGATCTTGTTATACATTTTTTATGCATTAGATTATTTTATGAAAATTACAAAAGGGTCAGTCGTGCAGTTTCACTATCGGATCAAAGATACAACTGGTAAAGAAATAGAGTCTAACTTTGATGACCAGGGTGTTGCATATTTGCATGGTTATAACAACATGATGCCTGGTATCGAAAAGTCTTTGGAGTCGATGTCAAAGGGTGACTTACTTGAAGTGGAGCTGGAAGCCAAAGAAACTTACGGTGAGATCCAGCCAGACAGTGAACAACGTGTTCCGGTTAAACATTTGCACAGCTCAGAAAAAAAACCAAAATGGAAAGCTGGAATGACAGCTGTTGTTAACTCCGATCAAGGTCAACGTGAAGTGACTATATTGAAAGTGGGTAAATTTATGGTCACTATCGATACTAATCATCCTCTAGCTGGTAGAACATTACAATTTGAGCTGCAAGTTGAAGATGTTCGTATGGCTAGTGATGAAGAAATCGAACATGGTCATGCTCATGGAGCTGGTGGACATCATCATTAGTTAACCCGGTCAACAGACACCTCAGCAAAAACATAAGAGTTTGTCTGATAGTTAAACACTTTATTACGCCCTAAATCTTTTGCTTGATGTAGGGCTCCGTCGGCCCCGGCAAATAACTTAGTAAATTCGTGACCACATATAGATGAATCAGACACACCAAAACTGGCTGTTAATGTAAATTGGTGACCAGACACTGAGGAATCGAATTTTTCAATGGCACTTCGGCATTTTTCAGCTATATGTGCGGCTAAATGATTACCACAACCTAGTAACAAGATACCAAATTCTTCGCCACCTAAGCGACCGATCGTATCATTTTTTTAAACAAGCAGATTTCGCTGCATTTACAGCCATTTTTAGAGCTTCGTCACCGATGAGGTGGCCGTGAACATCATTTATTTTCTTAAAATAATCTAAATCAAATGTTACAAAACTAACAGGCTGATCTGTTTTTCCGCACAGTTTAATAGCTTAAATAGCTAATTGTGCGAAATAGTGGCGGTTGGCTATACCGGTTAATGCGTCAGTCTGAGCAAAGTAACGCATTTCAAGATAAGTTTTTCTGTTTTTATAAGCCCATAGAATAAATATTACCAAAGCCATCATCAATAAAGCCAAAACTAAACGCCTGTTATGCGCAGATTCATCATCAAGTAATGCTTGGGTTTTTAATAAAGAATTCTCCTTATCCAAAAGGGCTATTAGGGTGTTTTTTTCGATGAGATTTAGTTTTACTATTTTGAATACTGAGTAATTTATCACTTTTTTGGTCAAGCTCGATTTTGTTCGATTCTGAATGTTTTTTATAATAAAAAAATGTTTGTTCATAATTATTTTGATATTCATTTACCACAGTAAGTACTTTGCTGGCATCGGTGATAGCGGATTGATATCGGTGTTGCTCCTCAGTATTAAGTAGTTTTTGAGCATACATTTCGGCCTCTGAGTAACTTTCTAGTGCCAAATGACTTTGTGCTAATAAATCATAAAACCCTGCAATTAAAGCTTGGTATTGGTTTGTTTCAACGTCAAAAATATTAGACTTTAGTATTTCGATTGCTCTTTGGGGGTCTTTTAATACCAGATGATAGTCAGCAAAATGCCAATTAATCACTTGCTGAATAATAGGTTCGTTAGCTTTAATGCAAAAATTTCATTGCATTTTCAAAGTCAATTACACCTAAGCTATCGATTGATATATTAATTTTACTGTTGAGGAGCATTGTTGAGGTAATGCAGCGTCTTCTTGGCGAAATGTCTTGACTTAACAAATCAATTGCCATTTTACTGGCTAATTGATGTTGACCAAGATTATTATAAAAATTTAAAATATTTTTTTATTATCATTAATTTCGTTATTTTTTAGAGATGGGTCTGTATCAAGATGGTCGTTCATAATATTTACTGTCTGCAAAGCACTGAGCCAATCATTTGAAGCTGCATAAACACTTAATAAAGTACCAAGCGCCCTTAATTTTACATTTGTATCTTTGGTGTTTCCGATTAGCTGGTTCAATAAGATGTTAGCTTTTTGCACATCTCCATTCATAAATGCATTTAAAGCTATTAAATACTGATACAACGCTTTTTCGCTATGCCTAAGTTGAGCTTCATCTATATTCTCAAGTAAAACGTGTGACTGACTGGGGTTCGATGTTCTTATCTCATCAGCTTTGAATAGCTGAGAAGAATTAGCCTCGTCGGCGAAAGTTTCCCGAAGGAAGAACATAGTGAAAAGTAGAAGCAGTACTCTTAAAATATTAATTTAATTAAGCCTTGTACAAAGTTATTATAATGTTGATCGACTTTTTCTTGGGGACCATCCTCAGATTCTTCTTCTTTTGTTTCATCTTCGTCTGGTAAAGTAATGACTTCTACTGCATTAAATATTTCAACATTGTGCATAATATATTCAAGTGACACTTTACATCTTTACTCAGAATAATTGGGTCGAATAGTACGTCAGCGCCGAGTTTTTCAAGCAATTTAATGGCGGTAAAAAAGTTCCTTTCACATCATATTGAAAATGAGAACCTACCAACTAATCGATATATGTATTGAGTGAAATGAGTTTGTCTACAATTGTCTGGTTTTTCTGTAATTTTTGACCGGGTAGTATTAGCATTGTTGTAATAAGTGATAATTCCGCATCAACAAAATTTTCCAATGTCATCCATTCAATTTTTGGTTTTCGAATTGCAACATCAGGACATTTATATAAAGCAACTTTATGTTTATTTGGATAAAATTAATTGAGTAATACAACTAATATTTGACGCTGAGCGTTAACCAGAACTCAGTTTTGCCGCAGACACATCAACAGCTATACCAACTTGCCTCAATATTAAATAAGCACTAGGGTCGACTCTTCTCTTGTAAAACATAAACTGGATTGCTTCAAAGTGCTGACTGCCTACTTTTCCGGGATCTACACCCATATCAGCATAGAAACAATCTTCTGCAGAGATACCCGGCACTGTATGCGCTCTGTACTCTTCTTTTTTAGCTATTTTTAGCTATTTTTATTACGTTGTGAGGCGGCAAGGCAAATATACCGGGGTGACCATAAAACGCGCCGACTACTTTCTCTCGGCTGTTACTTCAGTCGTCATTGCATTGACCATTTTTTTGTAAGTAATGCGTCTAACTTTTTCTTCAGCGTAAAACGCTTGTAATGAATGTAGATTTGAGTTCATTTCTCTGATCCACATTTCCATCAAAGGGTGACCTGCAAAAAAACATTATCAGCATTTTCTATATGTCTACAAGCGATTGGTGCAATGTGTGCACCAATCGTAATACCTGAACCAGCACAGACAATGCTACCTTTTTTATACAAATTGTCGATTTAATTACTTATTGATCTGGGGTGATAGGTTAATTAAGTTAATTTTAATTATTCAACACGTAAAATAATGACCAATATTTAGGCTTGTCTTGTATTATTTCTAGTCTATTTTTTTGGTAATTCTATTTTCCTGTCATCGCTTGGCTTATACAGCACTAAAACATGACCAACAGCTTGCAATTTGAATGCACCTGTTTCTCTAACGATTGCATCCATGATCAAGGTTTTCTCTTCTTTATCATCTGTGGGTATTTTAACCTTGATTAATTCGTGGTGCGTTATGGCAGCGTCGATTTCGGCTAAAACCCCTTCAGTTAGTCCATTGTTGCCCAATTGAACTACCGGTTTTAATGAATGGGCTAGGCCCTTAAGGTACTGCTTTTGTTTGTTTGATAAAGTCATTGATTAGTCTTTCTTACAAATTTATTAAAGATGAATGGTTGAAAATAGCTATTCTAGCGCCATCTCACTTTTATTCCAAATATGAATATAGTGTTTACGACAGGTCAATGAGTAAAAATAAACAATCTGTTAGTAGCCAGCGCTGGTTAAAAGAGCATTTTGATGACAAATTTGTGCAAAAAGCGCAAAAATTAGGTATGAGATCCAGAGCTGGATTTAAGATAGAAGAGATTCAACAAAAAGACGATTTAATAAAATCAGCTATGACAGTTGTTGATTTAGGAGCAGCTCCAGGCGGATGGTCTCAATACGTTGCTAAAGTAGTGGGTGAAGACGGCTTAGTAATAGCTTGTGACATTTTACCTATGGACTCGTTGGCAGGTGTATCATTTCTTCAGGGTGACTTTCGTGAAGAAAATGTTTTGAATGAATTACTGAACAAAATAGGTGGCAAAAACGTAGATATAGTAATGTCTGATATGGCACCAAATATGAGTGGTAATGATGCGATAGACCAGGCTAAATCTATGTACTTAGTAGAATTATCCTTGGATATGTGCCACCAAGTTTTAAAGAAAAATGGAAGTTTTGTGGTGAAAGTATTTATGGGTGAGGGGTTTGAATCGTTTATGAAAGATATACAAAATGCTTTTAAAACTGTTAAGACTCGTAAGCCTGAATCATCTCGCGCACGGTCAAGAGAAGTATATCTGGTGGCGACAGGATACAAATTATAGTAGTCTAGTTGTCTATTAGTTTTAAGGCGCAAGACGCAATTCATAGAGTCATAATGACTTTAGTAACAACAGAGGTTTAACAACTTGAGCGACATGGCAAAAAATTTAATCTTATGGCTGGTTATCGCTGTCGTATTGATGTCGGTTTTCCAAAATTTTTCAGGAACGGAATCTAAAGCAACTAATACTGACTATACGCTTTTTTTACGAGACGTGAGTAATGGTGTAGTAAGTAGCGCTACGATAGATAGAAATTCGGGACAGATTAATGGTGTAAAACGTAATGGTGAGTCATTCACTACTATCATACCATATACTGATCTTGCTTTGATGGATGAACTCATCAAAAACAATGTAGCTGTGTTTGGTAAGCAGCCAGAAGAATCGTCCATACTGACGTCGATATTTATATCATGGTTCCCTATGCTATTGTTGATAGGTGTATGGATATTTTTCATGCGCCAAATGCAAGGCGGCGGCGGCGGTAAAGGTGCTATGTCTTTCGGTAAAAGCAAAGCCCGTTTATTAGGCGAAGACCAAATCAAAACCATGTTTGCTGATGTAGCAGGGTGTGACGAAGCCAAAGAAGATGTTTCTGAACTAGTAGATTTTTTGAGAGACCCGAGTAAATTCCAAAAGCTAGGTGGAAGAATACCCACTGGTATATTAATGGTTGGCCCTCCAGGTACAGGTAAAACCTTACTTGCAAAAGCTATTGCCGGAGAAGCTAAAGTACCTTTCTTTACTATTTCAGGCTCCGACTTTGTAGAAATGTTTGTCGGTGTGGGTGCATCGCGTGTTCGAGATATGTTTGAACAAGCGAAGAAATCAGCTCCGTGTATTATCTTTATTGACGAAATAGATGCGGTAGGTCGCAAACGTGGAGCCGGTGTAGGTGGTGGTAACGATGAAAGAGAACAAACACTTAATCAAATGTTAGTAGAAATGGATGGATTTGATGGTAATGAAGGTATCATTGTTATCGCAGCAACTAACCGCCCAGATGTACTTGACCCGGCGTTATTGCGCCCCGGACGTTTTGACCGCCAAGTAACTGTTGGCCTACCTGATATTCGTGGACGCGAACAAATTCTTAAGGTACACATGCGCAAAGTGCCGTTAGGTGACAACGTTGAAGCCAGTTTGATTGCTCGTGGTACTCCCGGATTCTCTGGAGCTGACTTAGCCAACTTGGTTAACGAAGCCGCCTTGTTTGCAGCCCGTACAGGTAAGAAAGTGGTTGCAATGGACGAATTTGACAAAGCTAAAGACAAAATCATGATGGGGTCTGAAAGAAAAGGCATGGTTATGTCTGAGGAAGAGAAAACCAATACTGCTTACCATGAAGCTGGTCACGCTATTGTTGGTCGGATGGTACCAGAGCATGATCCAGTGTATAAAGTTTCAATTATACCCCGAGGCAGAGCGCTAGGTGTGACCATGTATCTACCAGAACAGGACAGGTACAGCCACAGTAAACAACATTTGGAAAGCATGATATCTAGTTTATTTGGTGGTCGTATTGCTGAGACCATCACTTTAGGCGAGGATGGCGTAACGACTGGTGCATCTAATGATATAGAACGTGCTACTGACATCGCCAGAAAAATGGTAACTCAGTGGGGATTGTCTTCAAAAATGGGTCCCATGCTTTATGCTGAGGAAGAAGGTGAAGTATTTCTTGGCAACAGTATGACAAAATCTAAGAACATGTCTGACGATACGGCACGAGCAATTGATGCTGAGATCAAATCTATAATCGACCGTAATTATGAGCGAGCTGAAAAGATTTTGATTGAAAATCGCGATGTATTGGAAACGATGAAAGACTGCTTAATGAAATATGAAACTATCGATGCTAAGCAGATTGATGATTTAATGGCAAGAATAGAGCCAAGACCACCAGCGGATTGGGTGCGTGACAACAAAGATGACAGTGGGAAGCCTTCGGGCGGAGCCTCTGTGACTAGCTCAGATAAAAAAGATGATAAGTCTGCTCGACCTAATGTAGGTAATCCCGGCGACGCAACTAGCTAATTTTGCTAAGTTTGCTAGAGACGCTTTGTTGATTTTTCAACAAAGCGTTTTTTTTGTTATAAAAATAAAGAATGATTAGTGTTTATGAATTTTAGAAATAATTTTTTAGATTTAACTACATCTAAAGTGATGGGTATATTAAATGTCACGCCCGATTCATTTTCTGATGGCGGAGCGTTTAATATACTTGAGAATGGACTATCTCAAGCCGCCTTAATGTTATCTGAAGGCGCTGACATTATTGATATAGGTGGTGAATCTACCAAACCTGGGGCCCAAGCTGTTTCTGTGCAACAAGAGCTTGATCGTGTTATTCCAGTCATTGAGGCAGTTTTTAAACGTTTTGATACCATAGTTTCTATTGATACCAGTAAAGCGCAAGTGATGAAGGAAGCAATCAACGCGGGTGCTAGCTTGATTAATGATGTGCGCGCACTTCAGGAAAATGGCGCTTTAGATATTGCTGTAAAAGCTAAAGTTCCTGTGTGTTTGATGCACATGCAAGGACAACCTAAATTAATGCAACAAAATCCTTGTTATGATGACGTCGTTAAAGAAGTAATGACGTTTTTACAGGGGCGCATTTCTGTTTGTCTCAAAGCAGGTATCGCTGGAAATCAAATCATTGTTGATCCAGGTTTTGGTTTTGGCAAATCAATCGAACATAATTATAAAATATTAGCTAATTTAGAAAAATTTCATGAATTAAATGTACCTGTTATGGCGGGAATGTCTCGTAAGTCGATGATTGGTAATTTATTACAACGAAAAATAGACCAACGTTTGGCTGGTAATATTGCTACAGCTACAGTAGCTGCGCAAAAAGGTGCACAAATAATTAGAGTTCACGATGTTAAAGAGACCGTAGATGCTGTTAAAATAGTAAATATAATAAACGCTTACAGGAATAATAATGAGCGATAGAAAATATTTTGGAACCGATGGTATTCGCGGAAGAGTTGGCGAAAACCTTATCAACCCAGAATTCGTGATGAAATTAGGTTGGGCAGTAGGAAAAATTTTGGCTGGACGAGGTACCAACAAAATATTAATTGGGAAAGATACCCGTATCTCAGGCTATATGTTGGAATCTGCGTTGGAAGCTGGTTTGTCAGCTGCAGGTATCAATATTGGTTTGTTGGGCCCTATGCCGACTCCAGCTATTGCATATCTTACTAAGACATTTCGTTCTGAAGCAGGCATCGTCATCAGCGCATCACATAACCCTTATTACGATAATGGTATTAAGTTTTTCTCCGCCGATGGTATGAAGCTAGATGACGATATTGAGATTGCGATAGAAAACCAAATGGATAAACCCATGGAGTGTGTCGCTTCTGAAAAGTTGGGTAAAGTGGTGCGTATCGCCGATGCAGCAGGTCGTTATATTGAATTTTGTAAAGGTAATTTCCCTTCTTCACTATCACTCAAGGGTTTAAAGATTGTTGTCGATTGTGCCAACGGCGCAACTTATCATATTGCGCCCAATGTACTGAGTGAATTAGGTGCAGATGTAATAGAAATCGGTACTAAACCGGATGGTTTGAACATCAATCGTAAAGTAGGCGCCACGTCAATGAAGGCGATAACTGAAAGTGTTATCAAAAATAAAGCCGATTTAGGTTTTGCCTTAGATGGGGATGGCGATCGCTTGATGCTTGTTGATCACAAAGGAAACGTTATTGACGGAGATCAAATTGTCTTCATCATTGCCAGAGATGCACTTGAACGTGGATATTTGCAAGGCGGTGTCGTTGGTACGGTAATGAGCAATCTAGGTTTAGAAGTTGCTTTAGGCGCCTTAGGTGTGCCGTTTGTGCGAAGCAAAGTGGGGGACCGATATGTTATGGAACTTCTCAAGAAAAAGGGCTGGGAAATCGGAGGTGAAGGTTCTGGGCATGTATTAAATTTAGCTGCGGCATCTACCGGAGATGGTATTGTCGCTGGATTACAAGTCTTGGCTGCTATGTTATGCGCGAATAAGACTTTGAACGAATTAAGTCGAGGTATGATTAAATTCCCACAAACATTGATCAATGTAAGATTTGCTGAAAATACTAGACCACTAGAAGACAATAGTGTCAAACAAGCCGTAATAGAAGCAGAAAATGCGTTAGGTGGGAATGGTCGAGTTTTATTACGTAAAAGTGGCACTGAACCGCTCGTTAGGGTGATGGTTGAAGCTAATGATGCGCAAGATTCTACTACTTGGGCCGAACATATTGCCGATGCTGTGCGTAAAGTAACCAAGTAGCAGAGTTTACTTCGCAATATTAGACTCAAGCACTTGTATATTGTCATTGGGTTAGTTAATATCTCGCGCGCTTTTTTATTGGTGTTACAAGGAATATAACGTGCAAGTAGTCGGTCGTAGACAGCTAGTAGCTGGTAATTGGAAAATGAACGGCGATAAAGCATTGGTTGGCAAAATGCAGAAAATTTTTGCTACTGCCGGTCTCGATAATATGGATGTGGTAATTTGTCCACCTTCTCCTTATTTCGGACTTTTTGACGGCAAGTTAAAATTGGGTTCGCAAAATATTAGCGAATTTGACTCTGGTGCGCATACAGGTGAAGTATCCGTGGCCATGCTTAACGAGTTCAAATGCCAATATTCTATTGTTGGGCATTCCGAGCGTCGTGCTGACAATCATGAATCTAACGAATTAGTTGCACTTAAAGTTGAGCAGGTATTAAAAGCTGGATTAACACCCATTTTATGTGTAGGCGAGCCTGAATCTGTGCGCGAAATTGGTAAGCTATTTGAATTTATCGCTGCGCAGTTAAATGCAGTCTTGATGAAGGTTGGCGTAAGTCAATTTGCTGATGTTGTCTTGGCTTACGAGCCTATATGGGCCATTGGTACTGGCAAAACAGCAAGTCCGGCACAGGCACAAGAAGTGCATGCTTTTATTCGTGGACACTTAGCAAAACAAGACGTTAACATTGCTGCTAATATAATCATCTTGTATGGCGGAAGTGTTAAAGGCAACAATGCCCAAGAATTATTTTCTCAGGTAGATGTAGATGGCGGTTTAATTGGCGGTGCTAGTTTAGACCCACAAGAATTTTTAAGTATTTGCCAGGCGGCAAATCAGTAGAGGCAGAAAATGGTTTTTTACGAAATATTAGTTATTGTTTATTTGATCGTAGCGGTTATGCTGATAGGATTCGTTCTTATCCAGCAAGGAAAAGGTGCTGGTATGGGCGCATCGTTTGGCAGTGGAGGTTCGAATACAGTATTCGGCTCAACGGGTTCTGGTAATTTTTTGACTAGAACAACAGCTGTCCTTGCGACGTTATTTTTTGTCATTAGCCTAATTTTAGGTAATCAAACAGCTGATAAAGAAAAATCAGTTGATGAATGGCAGAATCTAGATACCCCTGCTGTGGAACAAACGATTGATTCAGATGTTCCCACTGCTGAGCAGTCTGTGTCGGCTTCTCCTGACTCTGATGTACCTGCATTAGAAACAACTTCAGAAGATGTACCAAATTAATATTTAAAAGCTAAACTGCGGATGTGGTGGAATTGGTAGACACGCAGCCTTGAGGGGGCTGTGACTTAGGTCGTGAGAGTTCGAGTCTCTCCATCCGCACCATACATAGGTTCAGTAAGAACCGATAAAGACCCGAAAGGCCAATAAAAACAAGCCTCTCGGGTTTTTTTATGTCCAGTAAGAACCAATAACGCTTGGTAACATTCAGCTTTTTTAGTAACATCCTTGGTAACACAGAAACGGATCTCCAAAAGCGGTGTTACCAAAATGGCTAAAATAACCAAACCACTGACCAATACAGAAGTTAAACAAGCTAAGCCCAGAGATAAGGATTACACCTTGTTAGATGGTGAAGGCCTTCAGCTTAGAGTTAAAACGAGTGGCACTAAAAGTTGGGTATTTAACTATTACCATCCCATTACTAAAAAAAGAAAAAACCTAAGTTTAGGCCATTACCCCGCTTTAACATTAGCTGAAGCAAGAAAACAGCGCGCAAGTTCAAAAGAATTACTCACCAACAATATTGACCCTAAAGAATATCGTGATGATCAGTTAAGTGATGAAAAACTCAAGATGGGTTTCACGCTTAAGAGTATTGCCCTTGATTGGTTCGAAGTTAAAAAAACTAAAATTGCTGAAACTACATCCAAAAGTTTATGGCGTAATTTTGAAAACCACCTATTCCCAAGTATCGGCCATAGACCAATAGATAAAATCCTTGCCCCAGAAGTCATTAAAACGCTAAAACCATTAGCGGGGAAGGGCAGTTTAGAAACATTACATAAAACCATTGGTCACTTAAATGAAGTAATGAAACATGCTGTTAATACAGGACGTATCCACCATAACCCGCTTGCTGGCATTAGTGCTGCCTTTAACACACCTAAAGTGACTCATATGGCAACGATTAAGCCAGAAGAATTACCAGAGTTAATGAAGGCTATTAGCTATTCAAATATAACGTTAGTGACGCGTTGCCTATTAGAATTTCAATTACATACCATGGTTCGCTCAAGTGAGGCCGCAAAAGCCAGTTGGGATGAAATAGACTTTGAAAATATGCTGTGGGAAATACCCGCTGAACGCATGAAAATGAAAGTAAAACACACAGTGCCATTAACACAGCAAGTACTAAACCTGCTAGAGCTTGTTAAACCGCTTACAGGTGAACGCAAATATATCTTTCCAGCAGATAGGCATCCTAATCAGCCTAGTGGCTCAGAAAGGGCTAACAAGGCATTACAACGTATTGGTTTTAAAGGCCGCTTAGTTGCTCATGGAATGCGCTCGCTTGCCAGCAC
>NZ_CAJXPA010000040.1 GCF_913058035.1 uncultured Paraglaciecola sp.
ATATGACGGTTTTCTTCTTAGCGTTGAACAGCGATATCACTATTGTAAATGAAGACCAAAAAGAGCGAACCATTGCACTTAAAAATTTCTATCACGGTTACAAAACCTATGATTTAAAAGAAGGCGAACTCTTAAAAGACATCAGTTTCAAATTACCCACAAAAGAATCCTATTTCAATTTCGAAAAAGTTTGTAAACGAACTCACTTAGACATTGCAAGTGTAAATTCTGCTATTCATATTTCAATAGAGAATTCTATTATCCGCGAAGCACATGTTTCTATTGGAGGCGTTGCTGCCATTCCGAAATACTTGCATAAAACGACTGAATTCTTGTTAGGGAAAACACTGACTTCAGAAACCATAATAAAAGCTAACGAGGTTCTTCAAAATGAAATCTTACCAATAAGTGATGTTCGTGGTACAAGCGATTACAAACGTTTATTGGCAAGACAACTATTCTTCGCACATTTTACTGAATTATTTCCAGAAGCATTCACCTTAAACGATTTTGTTCAGCATGCATAGAGACGAATCAAATGCGGTACTCGACGCTAAACTCGATGCTGTTTCTGCAGCCTTAAAGCAAAGCACAAAAAACCTTAAGCGCTGGATCACCTATTACTGCCCATTTGGTTTTTGAACAATTGCGAAGAGGTAAAGATATGACCTTGGCAGAATGTTTTCGAATGGAATTAGGTTTGTCTTGTAAATGTGGTGAGTTTGGTGAATTCCAAGAAGGTGTGAGGGCGCTGTTGATTGAAAAAGATCATCAACCCAACTGGCTTTTTAAATCTATTAGCCACGTTCCTAAAGCCACGGTTGATTATTTCTTTGAAAATATTTGGGCGCCAGACACCCATCCTTTAGCGCACTTGAATGCAGATTAATAAGTCATAAAAACAAACAATAAAATAGGCAATAAAAATGCATAAACAACTCCCTAAAATAGCCTTTATTGGCCTAGGCAATATGGGTGCACCTATGGCGCACAACTTATTAAAAGCCGGTTTTGCAGTATGTGTGTTCGACTTAGTGCAAAGCACTATGGACAACCTTGAACAAGCTGGCGCTCAACAAGCGAACTCTGCATCAGATGTTGTTCAAGGAGCTGATATAGTGATATCCATGTTACCAGCAGGCAAACATGTTGAATCACTTTATACAGGCGAAAATGGACTTATTAGTCAGTTAAAAGCAGGCACGTTGGTGATTGATTCGAGCACGATTGATGCTTTAACTTCAAAAGCGGTAGCCAGTAAGTTGGCAGAAAAAGGTATCCATTTTGTTGACGCCCCTGTATCTGGTGGAGTAGGTGGCGCAGCGGCGGGCACTCTGACTTTTATTGTAGGCGGTAAAGAACAAGATTATGCAACCGCATTACCTATTTTGCAGGCCATGGGCAAAAACATATTCCATGCTGGCGATCATGGAGCAGGGCAGGTTGCCAAAATATGCAATAACATGTTGTTGTCAGTATTAATGTTAGGTACTTCTGAAGCGCTACAAATGGGAATTGATAACGGCCTTGATCCTAAAGTGATGTCAGATATCATGCTACAGAGTTCTGGCAGAAATTGGACCTTAGAATTATATAACCCATGCCCTGATGTGATGCCGAATGTGCCTTCATCTAATGATTATCAAGGCGGTTTTATGGTGGACCTGATGAAGAAAGACCTGGGTCTTGCCATGGATACTGGCATTAAAAGCCAATCGTCTACCCCTATGGGCGCACTGGCGCAAAGTTTGTACACTATTCACAGTATGCAAGGTAATGGACAACTGGATTTTTCCAGTATTTTTAACTTATTTTCGAAGCAAGAGAAGTCGTCATGAATTTACAAAATCAAGTGATTGTTATCACCGGTGCAGCCCAAGGTTTAGGTAAAGCTATGGCCGAAGAGTTTGCTAAACAAGGCGCGCATATTGCTCTGTTAGATATGCAGGCAGAAGCCGTTGAGGCCGCTGCTAGTAAAATCTCAAAGTTTGGTGTCAAAGCCAGTGGTTATGCAGTTAATGTGACTGACGAGAAACAGGTTGAAGAAACCTTCGCTAGGGTCGCTGCAGATTTTGGCCAAATCAATGGGTTAATTAATAGTGCTGGCATTATGCGTGATGGCATGTTGCTTAAAGTGAAAGAAGGAAAAGTGGTGAGTAAAATGCCGCTAGAGCAATTTCAATCAGTGTTAGATGTGAATGTCACGGGTACATTTTTATGTAGCCGTGAAGCGGCTGCTCAAATGGTTGAGACTAAAAGTAAGGGAGTGATAGTGAATATATCCTCTGTCTCACGTGCTGGAAATGCAGGTCAAACCAACTACTCGGCATCTAAAGCTGCAGTGGCAACGATGACAGTTTCTTGGGCAAAAGAACTTGCACGTTTTGGTATTCGCACCGGTTGTATCGCACCAGGCCTAGTAGAGACAGCTATGGCCGCACAAATGCGCCCTGAGATGCGCGAAATGTTTATCAAAAGCATTCCCGCACAGCGTCTTGCTGAAGTTGAAGAACTCGCTCACGCAGCCAAATTTATTTTCGAAAATGATTATTTTACGGGAAGAACGTTAGAGTTGGATGGCGGAACCAGAGTATAAAAAATCGTGGCGGTAAATGGGGCATGGTAAAGAGTTATATTTCACAACTACAATATAAGTTTAGTTATGGAATGTGACCTTTAACGATGTGTTCCCTCATTCAATTTCATTAAAATAATATTGTCTGATTAAGTCTTTGTTAGATTATATTGCTTTTACCGTCACAATTTATTTTTATCCTGCACCTAAGAGGTTGACCTTAAGCCCTTGCTTGTTGGGCAGCAAAGCAGAACATTCTCAAGTCAGATTACGGATGAAATTTTATACAAAATCTGGTCTAGCAATATGCTCTACTCTGCTAGTATAGAAAACAATAAGATCTTACAAATAGTAAAAAGCTAATAACATGCTGCAATTACCCCCTAGCAATGACACCACAATGCAACGATATATCAAGCTTTGCGTGTTAGTGATTATTGCTGGCAATGTTTACCCACTCATCTATTTAAGACAGAATTTTCAGCTCACAATCCTCGAATCATTTGGGATCACGGGTACTCAGCTTGGGCAGATGTACGCCATGTTAGGAGTGCTTTACATGGTGACGTACCTGCCAAGTGGGTGGTTAGCCGATAGGGTTTCACCGCGGGCGCTAATGTCGTTTTCATTAGCGTTTGCTGGTCTGCTCGGTTTGTGGTTTTCAACTATGCCATCTTTTGGATCTTTGATCGTGATATTCGCTGGTTGGGGTATTGCGGCAGGTCTAACTTTTTGGGCGGCGCTAATTAAGGCCACCAATCTGTTAGCCGAGCCCAATGAACAAGGCAGATTTTTTGGTATCCTGGATGGAGGACGTGGGTTGGTCGAAGCCTTATTGGCAACCCTGGCTGTCGCTATCTTTGCTTACTACACGGGCTCAGCTGGCCAAGACAGCCCCGATGCATTGAAGAAAGTGATCTATTTGTATGTTGGTTGTATGTTGGTTATGGCTCCCATTGCGTATTTTATATTGCCTGAACCAGAAACCAATCTAGAGATCGATCCTAATGCTGTAAAGCCGGAGACTACTGTATGTGCTGATCTTAAGGTTGTCGCATCGAAATATGAAATTTGGTTATGTGGCATTTGTATTCTCACTGGTTACCAATTGTTTTGGGCAACCTATTCATTCTCAGCTTACATGCAAAACTATTACGATCTGACGGCGGTAGCTGTTGCTTCGATCACCACGGCAAAACTTTGGATGCGACCAATTGGAGCTGTGGCAGCAGGCTTTGTAGGTGATTTTCTGGATCGTGAATTAGTCTTAGGCATATTGTTGATTTTTGCTTCAATATCACTAGCGAGTCTTGTTATGTTGCCTGCGGGTGCGGGTTCGACAGCGTTGTTGGGTATTGTGCTTGTTATTGGTTTCCTCACTTACGCCGTGAGAGGTATCTTCTGGTCGACATTACAAAGTTGTGATGTTTCCAACAAAATAAAAGGTCTAGCAATCGGTATAATATCCTTACTTGGCTATTCGCCAGATATTTATCTGCCATTACTTGAAGGATTTTTACTGGAACAGTATCCCGGTAAACAAGGCTATACTATCTACTTTGGTGGTATCGCTGCTACAGGTTTATTAGGCGCTGTGGCTGCATGGCAATTAAAACTTATTGCTGGTCGGCGAGCAAGGGTAGGGACAATCTGAAGCAGATACATTGGATTTATTCAACTGTCCAAACGAGTGAAATATACGACACAAACATTATTCGCTTTGCGTCCCTTCGATAAACACCTGTTTATTAAACAATATAGATTTTCAGGTAGTTTAAGTTTGTGACAACAGATTACTTTTTTCTGGATAATCAATAAGTTATACGATCTTATATAGTGAGCAAACTTCAACTTTTGTTCTTAACAATAGAAAGCTTAGCCAGTTTGATGACATCCAATATAGCCGATTAGCAAAGTGCCTCAAATTCTGCTCGTCGTAAAACCCTACCGACAGAAATCCTTAACTGTTAAATAATACGTCAACAGATATTGCGGGGGAACTCTGATTTCGACAAAGTACACAGCACACAGCACACAGCACCCAGCACCCAGCTAGGTTTTGATGCAATAACCTGCGCTACGATAAAAGATAAAAGTGGTACATAGTGATGGGAAAATAGCCGCGGCATTTGTCCGATCACCCGCCGTTTAGCTGCGATTTTGTTAAACCAGCAGGTCATTGATAACCCCCATCAGAGCGCTATCAAGTTGATAAAAAATAGTCCTGCAGCGTTTGAGTCGCGGGTGTTTAATTGTTATGTAAGTAATTCTGATATGCCAATAACACCGTTCAACGGTGTTTGTATCTCGTGATTGTCAATGGCGCTCATATCAATTTTTGCTTAGCTGAGTGCCAAGTCGCACGGCTTACTATCGCTAGAACGTTAAAACGTATTAACGTTTTCCCGAACGCTGCTCTCGGCTCAGTATTCTTAACTGGGACCAGAGCTCTTCGCGCTCTCCATAACATCCTCTCAGCCAGCGATTACCTTGGCTGGCATCGTAGCTGGAACGACCGTGAAATATTCGGCGGTTGTCGAAGGCGAGTAAATCTCCAGGCTTTAGACGGGTGGTAATGTAATTCCCTGGTTGTTCCGACAGTTTTAATAAGTAGCGCAACGCTCGATAACAGCGGTCCACCGTCTCAAGAGGGGCGTTCAGGGGCGCTCGCAACCAAGGTGATAAGCGAATTTCGTCGAGTTCACCATTGCCGTCCAGGCCTATTAGCGGTTTACTAAAGCGATAGTCGCTATCTTTTGCCTTGTTGTAAAAGTCCATCGGCACAGTACTGAGGGTGGCATAGTGTTCCGGAGCGTGTTGTTGTAATAACCGAGCCAGATAAAAACCGTCAGCAAGTAAGCTGTTGCCGCCCTCGCTGCTATTTTCGAGGCAGTGTAAAAACTGTAATCCCGGCATAAATTCGCGGGTACATAAGTCTGAATGCAGTGGAAGCGCCATCGAGGTATAGGCATTAGAGGTAGACTGTGTCGACGTCCTCACATCGAAGCTGTAACCAAAGTTTGACTGTCTAATTGGGCCTATCAAGGCCGGTATCTGTTCAATCACAGTTTCATCGGTAGGAAGATTTTCGAGTATTGCCAGCCCTTTGCTGTGCAGGGCTTCGCACCATTGGCCAAACACTTCGCGGTCCTTTAGCACCGAGGGTCCGTCAAAGCGCGGAACAGCCCCTAGGTCTTTCTCACTCCAATGCTGTCGTTTGGGCAGTTCAAAAGTTGCGGATGCTGCCTGATGGCAATAAGCTCTTAACCAACCTGGTGCGAAGCTGCTGCTTTCACCGTTAGACCAACTGACTTGCAGCTCCCCCGCGGCAGATACACTGACCTTAGTAGCTGCCAGATCTTCGGGTAATTCCAATAGCTGGATCTGCTGCTCTTTGCTTTCTGGATGGCAGGTAAGTGCGTCGGCAGCATTTTCCCGCAGCCAGTAAACGTGAAATTGGGACTCGATCCCATCGTCCCAACTGACACTGACACCACGTTCGATAATTGCCGCAGAGTGTATGTTGTGATTGTGGGGGTAGTAGTCAAAATCTGGAGTAGGGGTCATGGTGTTAGCTCCGGTGATCGCTGGCGCAGTCATGTTTGTGGCTAGCTAAATAACGCATGATAGAGAAATTTTACAGTGTTGCAAAGCGCCGGTCTCAACTTGCAGATAAGAGGAATAACACTTTGCTTAATTTAGCGGTGAGCAACAGGCTTTACTTAAGCTAACATCATTAAGTAAGGCTAGTTATTCAGACAGTTTGCGGTCGTCGAAAAAAGATAAATGTTTGGCAGGCCTATGAGTTCATGTTAAACAAGCACTTTAAAAGTGCTTGTTTAATCATTTTATGAGTCGACATATCGATTGATTTTATGGGCACTGAATCACGTTCAATCTAAGTTAGGCACATTCAATTGTCTTATTAATACCCCAGACTCTGATGGTTGATAGGGTGACTGTAACAAAGTGCTATTTTATCTAGAGGAGACTAATATTCGAGTAGTTGTGAATACCAGTTGTCGCAATGCTTAATATTTAAGCAGTATTCCAAGTTACATATCGCACCTTTTTAGCCTTGTAAATCTTTATAGCGGTTGCTTTTTGAAGATAATAACGTGAGCAGACCTATCATGGGTCTTATGTCGATAATGGCTATCACTGCAGACTAAATTTATAGTGAAGCCACACTGCATATTAAATAATTTCTGGCGAAAATCGCCAGTGTTATATCATGTTTGATAGGGATATGGGCTAATCTGTCAGCACCTTCTAACGTGCGTTTTTATGTATTGAAAGTATATCTTCAATAACAGCGTAGCCTGTTTCCAATCGTCCCGCACCCGGCCCAATTAAAGTGATGTCCCCTAGTAATTCTGTTGAATAGGTAATCGCATTTGTTACACCTTTTATTGATGCAAGTGGATGTTCCTGTGACACCATTTCAGGTTTAACTGATGCGACAAATCCGCTGTCAGTTTTTTGAACAGAACCAATTAATTTCCAGTGTTTACCGACATTGGCTGCATTAGAAATATCGTCATTTGTGATTTGGCTTATGCCTTCACGTTCTATGTCATCTAGTGTGAGAGATAAGTCCATCAAAAGATTACCAAGAATAACGACCTTTGCTGCAGCGTCGTACCCTTCGACGTCACCTGTAGGATCCGCTTCAGCATATCCAAGTGCTTTAGCCTGTTTTAGGGCAACATCATAGTCAGTTCCTGAGGACATCTCGCCTAGTATATAATTTGTTGTTCCATTTAGTATTCCCTGGATTTTAGTTATTCCCGCTGCTATTAACATTTCCTTACCCAAATTGATTGAGGGTGTCCCGCTCATTACTGTGCCTTCAATGCCTATTTGAACATTTTTACGCAGCGCTAATTTATATAGTTCAGGAAAATGTAGGGCAACAGGTCCCTTGTTTGTCATAGAAACATGCATACCATTATTGAGTGCTTGCTTAACATGGCTTAGTGCAGGCTCTCCTGTTTCGAGATCCGTAAAAGCTAGCTCGATCAATATATCAGCTCCGCTATTATTGATCGTCTCAATGGCATTCCATCCAGTCACAGGAGCAGTGGTACTTTTTAGATCCCCATACTCTTTAAGGTCGGATAATAGAACCTCAGGATCTAAACCGTTAGCATTTGCAATGCTACCTTTATATAGATCACACACCGCTACAATACTTAATTCGATGCCAAACTTGTTACTTAATAATTCGTTTTTTTCACTAATGATTTTGGTGAGCCCCTGGCCAACATTACCAAACCCGATTATTGCCAATTTGTATTTTTTCATTATATTTACTCCAAGCTTTGTATTTTTAAACTGACTAACTTTTTAGGCGGACTCTTTTAGACATACTCTTTTAGACATACTCTTTTAGGCGCACTCTTTTAGGCGCACTTTTTTAGACCATCTTACTTTTGTAGATTAAAGCAGTACGTTTTTACATCGGTCATTTCTTTAATCGCACTCATAACCCCTTCTCTGCCAACACCGGATCCCTTCACTCCTCCAAACGGCATGGCATCGATGCGATAATCACTACTATCGTTTATCATTACTCCACCACAATCCAACGCATCTGCGAGCTCGAAAGCCACATCAAGGCTGTTAGTAAATACGCCTGCTTGTAGGCCAAAATCTACATCATTCGCTTGTGCTATTACTTCTTGCTTATCAGAAAACCGATACAAAATAGTAACTGGACCAAACACTTCTTCTTTGGCAATCACGCAATCATTACTCACATTTGACAAAACTGTAGGCTGGAAAAAATTCCCTACTCTTTTTCCACCACACAACAACGTTGCGTTTTTCTCAATAGCATCTTGGACCATTGCCTCAACTTTACGTGCTGCTTCAACGTTAATCATTGGACCCATTTGGGTATCCTCAGAAAGCTTATCTCCCATGGAAATAAGCACTGAACGTTGACAAAACTCGGTTGAAAAGTTTTCAAACATCTCATCTTGAATATAAACTCTTTGGACATGTAAACAGTTTTGGCCCGCAGCTGAAAAAGCACCACTAACACATGCTTCCATAGCCATCTCGAAATTGGCATCATTCATGACGATGACAGGGCAATTACTTCCAAGCTCCATTGATATTTTCTTGAGGCCAGCGAGTCCTATAATTCTCTCACCTACTGTTTTTCCGCCTGTAAACGAAATCATGTTAACGCGTGGATCTGACACAATGGTGTCACCTATGTTAGCGCCATAACCTGTAACAAGGTTTAAAACACCCTTTGGTAAAGTCGTTTCATTAAATAGTTCTACTAGCATTTGTGCCACAAGAGGAGTTTCATGGTGAGGCATCAGTATCACTGAGTTACCTGCTGCTATTGCAGGACCTACTTTATGAGTAACTAAATTTAAAGGATCATTAAATGGGGTAATGGCAGCAACAATGCCCAGAGGTATTCTGCGATAATACCCGAACCTATTTTCTGAACCGGAAGCCTGATCAAAAGCAATGGTTTCTCCCGTTAACCTTCGCGCTTCTTCAGCGCTAATACGTATAGTATTTACAGCTCGAGACACTTCTATTCTAGCCTCAGTTATTGTTTTAATGCCTTCACAGGAAATCATTTGAGCGAACCGCTCTTTTTGATTTTCTAAGTTATTAGCAACGTCATTAAGTACTGACATTCGCATATTGACAGAAAGTTTCTTGGCTTTTTGGGCTCCTAATATCGCTGTCTCAATAATTGATTTCACGTCACCTACACAATTGTTAGCCACCGTTCCAACTAAGCTACCATCTTGTGGGTTCAATACTTTTATTTGTGACTGCACACTTTCTGTATTGAATTGAGGTGTTAGTTGAGGTGTTAGTTGAGGTGTTAGTTGAGGATTTGGTGTTTGACTATGTATGATGCGCACGGAGGAATTTCTCAATTAGTATTGCAATAAACTAAGGTTATTTTATCTGGGCGCTGTGATTTTTATAAATCTAATTGTTAACTTTATATTTATTTTTAACGCAGATATGTATTATTAGCGATATGATTAAATCAGATTTACATGAAAAGTGGATGTGACAATGAAATTAAGTAAGCACGATCTGAAAATACTGGAATTATTGCAAATAGATGCAAAAACTAGCATAGAAAGACTGTCTGAGGAGGCTGGATTATCAACAGCCAGCATACAGCGTCGATTAAAGGCGTTAAGGGATAACAAGGTGATCTCGGAAGAAATCGCAGTGCTTTCACCTGGTTCAGTCAACCAATCAATGACCTTCATTATTTCGGTACAGCTTGATAGAAATTATAGCGATTGTTTTAACTATTTTAAAAACAAAGTAAAAAACAATACTAACGTACAGCAATGTTACTACATTACAGGCGAAGCAGATTTCGTTTTAATAGTGACGGCAAAAGATATGGATAACTTTGAAGAATTTACTCAATTATTCTTTTTTGGTGATAGTGCTGTAAGACATTTTAAAACGTCTGTCGTTATGGGAAGAACAAAGGTTAGTCTAGCATTGCCTCTCAACAGTGTAGATGTAGGATAAACCTCTTTATTTTGAGAGGCATAAAAGTACTAACAGGCTAACTATTTTTAATCATATAGCTGACCGACTGAGCAGTCTTTAAATTAGCTCCGATGTGGGTTAAAGATGCAAAAGTACGCAGATTCGAAGACGATGGTCAGCAATTAGAAGGAGATGTACGTTCTGGCTTATTCTGAATTAAGTATGTTCAGTTAGTGATGGGCAGGTATTCTGGTAGAATACCTGCCCAAAGAGCGATGTTAAGCAAAGACCAATAAGCCTAACATGAAATTATTTTAATCTAAATAATAATCATTATCAATAGTATTTATTGTTTTTTTAAATTCATTCAAACCTTAAATATATACTTTGAGATATATAAGTAATAACACCACTTTTTAGTCCTACGATAGCTTCAAAAAAGTCTGAAAAGATAAAATCTGTGAAGCTAACACCTTATTTAAAATTTTAAGATAGGTAATAGATCACTCCCTGTGTATTGCGAGCTGTGTTACTAACTGCTTATGCGTAAAGATAGTGGATCAGTTTACGTTTCACAATTTCACATAATCCTATAGATTGAAAGAGAATCATTACTATTTGCAATAAAGTTCTATATAGATATAATTTGGAATATTAAAAACTTATATATTTAAATAAGTGAAAGGACAAAAAAATAGCATGATAGGTGAACTGGATACTCAAAATCTTTCAGAAAATGAACGAATATTAATGAGTAAAGGAGTGAGGATCACCAAACCTCGCTTATTGATATTAGAGCTACTACAACAATCATGTACACAACATTTTAGTGCAGAAGAACTTTACAGACTATTGATTTCTAAGGGGGGAAAAGTAGGTCACGCCAGCATTCATAGGGTGCTCACTGAATTTTGTGCGGCTGGAATTGCTGTAAGGCACAGCTTCTCTCCGAATAGAATGATCTACGAATTATCATCACAGGACGATCACGACCATATGGTCGATATTCATACTGGCCAAGTTATAGATTACGACAGCTATGAGTTAACTCAGCTTGCTAAAAAAATTGCTCGAAGGCAAGGGTATGAGTTAACTGACAAAATGCTGGTTCTGTACGTTAAGAAAGTATTGAGCTAATAATTAAAATAAGAATGCGAATAACATTGATTCTCATTTGTATATTATTTATAGTGTCCCTAGTTAGATAAATTACTGTCCATTTTTATTTCGAGGGAATCATGCTTAAAACTAAAAAGAGTTTATTATCAGTCGCAGTTGTTGCTGCCGCATTTGGATTAACAGCCTGTGGAGGAAGTTCTAGTGATACTACGCCAACACCAACTCCCTCTGTCAATAGCGCACCTACAGACATAGCGTTGTCTGTTAGTAATGTTTCAGAGAATGTAATTGGAGCCACTGTTGGCACGTTATCAGCAACCGATGCTGATGCATCAGATACTTTCACTTTCGCTGTAAACGATGATCGTTTTGAAATAAATGGTGCGACACTTAAACTCAAAGCAGAAAATACACTGAACTTTGAGCAAGAAGCAAACGTTTCTTTAAGTGTCACAGTTACTGACAGCGCAAGTGCCACTTTCAGCAAAGATATAACCCTTAATGTTGATGACTTATTAGATTATTACGATTTCGAAAGTAAAGCGATGCCTGGAGAGTCTGCGGTAAGTTATAGCGGACAAGTGGCTCGTCAAATACTGATAAGTGACCTATTCAAATTTATTGGTGCAGAACTAAGCGATGCAACAGCGTTTGATACCAATGGCGCTTTTATCAATCGTGATGCGGTAATCAATGTCCTTAATTCATATTTTGATGTTTCCGATTATGATGTGGCTTCACAACGTTCAATTTTAACAACTACGTTGCCTGGCGCTCAAACTGTGTTGGCCGACTTATCAAGCTCGTCAAAAAATTTAGTGGGTAAAATTGCAGGTAATGATGCCACAGGTCAGCATAAAGACTGGAATAGTGAGTTTGCAGGTTGGGGAGCAAAAGGTTCTACAACACCTGAAGGTCTGGTTCGTACCTTCTTTGGTATGCTTGCTGATAATGCACAAACTCAACTGGACGGTACCGTTCGTCAAGACCCCTTTGGTAATGATATTACTAATATCTCATTAACCAGTGATGGTCGTGATTTAAGGCAACTTATTCAAAAATTCTTATCAATGTCAGTCTCATTTTCGCAAGGTGTAGATGATTACTTAGACAGTGATACAGATGGCAAAGGCTTGCTTTCTGATCACACTGATACATCAAAAGCATACACTGAGTTAGAACATCAGTTTGATGAAGGTTTCGGTTATTTTGGCGCGGCCAGAGATTATCTTGATTACACGGATGAAGAAGTTGCCACAAAGGGTGGTCGTGACGATTGGCAGCTTTATCACGATACCAATGGGGATGGAGCTATTGACTTCAATTCTGAGTACAACTTTGGACATTCAGCTAATGCAGCTAAGCGTGACCGTGGTGCAACGATCGCTAACGATTTTAGTAAGGAAGCAATGGACGCATTTTTACAGGGGCGTAAATTGTTAAATGATACCGCTGGCGTTGCGTTAACAGAAGCCCAAAAAACTGAGCTTTATGGGTATCGTGATACTGCTGTTCTAACATGGGAAAAAGCCATTGCCGCAACGGTTGTTCACTACATTAATGATGTAGATGCAGACTTAGGATCGATTGGCACTGATGATTTTAGTTATTCTACTACCGCTAAACATTGGTCTGAGATGAAGGGTTTTGCACTAGGTTTACAATTTAACAAAGCCACCCCCCTTAGCGATGCAGACTTCATCACAGTTCACACTATGATGGGTGATATGCCGGTATTAACAGGCGAAGCTGAAGTGTTGGCTTATCGTGCTGATTTAATGACAGCTAGAGATTTGTTGCAGGCAGCTTACGCATTTGATGCTGATAATGCTGCCAATTGGTAGACTTTTTATAGCAAGACCTTGTATCGATATTTTGTAATAAGTTGCTATGAAAAGTCTTATAAACAGACTGGAATAACACTGCTGAATTTCCTAAGAGGTTACCCTTTCGAGGCTAACCTCTTTTTTAAATTTTACGTTATACATATTGGAGTTTAAGAAGTGGTAAAACCTTTTAATTCGAAACTAATCAATCTAGTGCTCAATAGTGCCGCTATTGGAGCCATGATGGGTTTGGTGGCTTGTGGCGAAAGTTCAAGTAGCACTCAAGGGGAGCTGTTTTCTCAAGCTGCCACTAAACCAACAACACCTAGTAATAGTTTCAACCAGACTTTGCTTCTACAAAGCTTAACTGACAATGTCATTGTTCCTACTTACACCAAATTTGCTCAGTTAGCAGTGGATCAAGATACTGCGATTGGTCATTACTGCGATGCTTTGACCTCTCAAGCTGATGATATCGATGCAACACAAATATCAGCAAAACAAAGCTGGCGAGATACCATGGCGGTTTGGCAGATAGCCGAAGTGATGCAAATAGGGCCACTTTTAGATAACAATAACGATCTGAGAAATAAAATATATTCGTGGCCTAATACGAGTGCTTGCGCTTTAGACCAAGACGTGGTGTTAGCTGAACAAGCAGACTATGACATCAGTACACGTACCTCTAGCAGAAAAGGCTTAGATGCAATTGAGTACTTATTGTTTAATCCAAACTTAAATCATAGCTGCACTGTATTTGGTACTGATCCCCAAGGTTGGAATAATCGAACAGATGAAGATAGAACGGCCGCAAGATGTGGACTAGCAAAACTGGCTTCAGCAGATTTAGTTTCTAATACTGAAGCGTTATTAACGGCCTGGAACGGTTCAGCAAGCGCGCAAGGTTATGCTGACATTCTTAAAAATGCGGGTCAACAGGATAGTATATTCAACAATGCTCAAGAAGCAGTGAATGATGTGTCTGACGCAATTTTTTATATCGAAAAATTCACTAAAGACGCCAAATTAGCCACACCACTTGGCGTGTTTGCGAACGATTGCGGACTCGCACCCTGTGCTGAAAATGTAGAATCTCGTTTTGCTTATCATTCTCTACAAAATATCATCAGCAACATTCAGGGTCTCAATATGATTTTTTTGGGTGGCGAAACTGATGCAGGTATTGGATTCGAGGATTATCTGCTTGATGTCGGTGCAACTGACACGGCAGCAAAAATGCGTGGCGATTTAACCGAGGTTATTGAGTTTGCCTTGAGTCTACAAAGCTCACTTACAGACTTGTTATTGCAAGACCCAGAGCAAGTGCAAGAGGTGCACAATCAACTTAAAGACGTAACAGATAATATGAAAACAGATTTTATTCAAAGGCTAGCGCTCGAATTACCGGCTACGTCGGCAGGTGATAATGATTAATTTAAATACATTAAAACCACCAATGAACAAAAAGCCCTTAGCACTACTAATAACTAGCGCATTGCTCAGTCCATTGGCTGTTGCAAACGATGATCACACTTCAATCGAGCGAATGAGTGTGATCGGCAGCAAAGACGATCTCATAAAATCAACAGGCTCAGTCACGTTGATTGATGAATTGGAGCTAGAAAAGTTTGAATATGATGACATCGGCAGAATTTTAGCTACCGTACCTGGCGTCAATATCCGTCAAGAGGACGGTTATGGGTTACGTCCTAATATTGGTTTTCGCGGCGTGACTCCTGAGCGTAGTAAAAAAATAAATATTATGGAAGATGGTATTTTAGTTGGCCCTGCCCCCTACTCTGCATCTGCTGCTTATTATTTCCCTAATACAACACGTATGACGGCAATAGAGGTCACCAAAGGTCCATCAACCATTAAGTACGGCCCCAATACGGTGGCGGGAACGTTAAACCTCATTTCTAGGCAAGTACCAGATAGCCAAGAAGGTGCCCTAGATGTAGGTCTTGGTACTGACAACTATGGCAAACTTCACGCTTATTATGGCGATACTGTTGGCGACTTTGGTTTCCTGCTGGAAGGTTTGCATTTTAAAGCCGATGGTTTTAAAGAGATAGATGGCGGCGGTGACACTGGGTTCGATAAGTCAGATTTGATGGCGAAGTTTAATTATCGACTGGATGGTGATGATTATTCTCAGTTGTTTGAATTAAAACTTTCTTATGGTGAAGAAACATCGGATGAAACTTACCTAGGCTTAACTGATGCTGATTTTGCTGAAAATCCCTACAGACGATATGTATCTAGTCAATTAGACCAGATGAATTGGGAGCATCAACAAGTTCAGTTAACTCATCATATTGAATTTTCAAATTTTAATGCCACAACGCGAATTTATCGCAATGACTTCGAACGCGATTGGTTCAAAGTAAATGAATTTATTAGTTCCCAAGGTGGCTTTGTACCCTCGCTGCAGCAAATTTTGCGCGACCCAACAAGCGAACAAAACCTTCCTTATTATCAAACGTTAACAGGTGATAGAGATAGCACTTTAAGAGAAATTCTGGTACTGAGCACAAACGCTCGTGAGTATTATTCACAGGGCATGCAAATAGACTTTGGATGGGACTTGGGACTGTTTGGCCTTGAACATGAAATTGAAGGAGGTATTCGTTTTCATGAAGACCAAATTGAGCGAAATCATATAGAAGACAACTTCTTTGTACGCTCAGGAAACTTACAATCCACTGGTGAAGCTACAAAACCCACTTCAACCAATACTGAAAACACCGAAGCACTGTCTGTATATATTCAAGATACACTGCAGTTTCAAGACCTCAGTATTACAGTGGGTGTTAGAGGTGAGTCGATTGATGGTTATTATCAAAACCGTGCACCGGGCCGAGAACAAGACTTTCTGAAAAAAACTAACAAGATCTGGTTACCCAGCGTCAGTGCGTATTACGAACTTTCTAAATTTTCAGGTATCTTTGGTGGCGTGCACAGTGGTTTTGTGCCTACCAGTCCTGCGCAAGCGGTAGAAATAAAAACTGAAAAAAGTGTTAACTATGAACTGGGCTATCGATACGTTAACAGTGGTCAAAAAGCTGAAGTGATAGGTTTTTTCACTGACTACAGTAATCTTAAAGAAAGTTGCTCTGTTTCTGCTGGGTGTGACACTGACGTAGAATATAATGCAGGGGAAGTCGATATTTATGGGATCGAAGCCACATTCAGTGATACCTATAAGCTTAATAGTCAGTTATCCATTCCTTGGTCGATTGTGTACACGCACACTGAATCCGAATTCAAAGACACTTTCTATTCTGATTTCACTCAATGGGGACTTGTAAATGAAGGGGATGGTGTCCCTTATTTAGCCGACGATATATTATCTCTGAGTCTGGGTTTAACCTCAAATAACTGGCAAATATTTATATTAGCCAGTTATTCTGGCGAAATGAAAGAATCGGCTCAGACTGCTTTAACGGTTGATCCAGGTGATCCAAGAGATTCAGCTTTAGCAGGCTTAAAAACGCAAGCATTGACGAATGTCGATTTATCAGGAAGTTATAATCTAACAAGCGATAGCCAGCTGTATGCAAAGATAGATAATATTTTTGACATTGCAAAAATATCAAGTCGAAGACCTTTTGGTGCAAGGCCAACCAAACCGAGGCAGTTTCAAGTGGGTTATAAATACAGGTTTTAGTGGCTGTTTTTTAAGTGACGTGTTTTGAAGAGAGTTAAATGCAAATAGTTGATTTACTAAGCGAGAGTATCCTGTCCTTACCTGGATATTTGGTTGATGCCAATAAACGTGTTTTTGGAATCTATTTGGTATCAGCTATTTTGCTCGCTATTCCGGCTTATTTAGTACAAAAGAAACATGTTAAATTAGGTACTTTTTGGGGGTACTTGTTTAATAAAAAAATATGGTTTCATGCTTCTGCACGACTTGATTACAGTTTATTTATTGTAAACCGTTTGCTTAAATTACTACTTTGGACACCCATAGTCTTGACTATGGTGCCAATTGCAATCGGATTTTCAGGCATACTTGAAACACTGTTTGGCGAAACGGCACCTGTTACTGATAACCAAGTCATTATCATCAGTATATTTACTCTGGTGCTTTTTTTGTTAGATGACCTGACTCGTTTTTTACTTCATCTGGCCATGCATAAAGTGCCCATTCTATGGGATTTTCATAAAGTACATCACTCTGCAAAAGTAATGACCCCTATGACAATCTACCGTAGTCACCCTTTTGAAAGCTATTTATACGCATGTAGAATGGCTCTTTCTCAAGGATTAGCCGTTGGTATCGGTTATTATTTTTTTGGGCCTACATTGAGTATGTTCGATGTGCTTGGTGCCAACGTTTTTGTATTTGTGTTTAATGTTATGGGAGCAAATTTACGCCACTCTCACGTATGGTGGTCTTGGGGAGATAAAATTGAGTCATGGTTTATTAGTCCTGCACAACATCAAGTTCACCATAGCGATAAACCGGAGCACTTTGACCGTAATTTAGGCTCCACCTTAGCTATCTGGGATAGGATGATTGGCACCCTAATTCGATCATCTAATGTGGGTAAAATTCGGTTCGGTATCGGCGTGGGTGAACCAGGTCATGATTCAGTATATCAAGCCTATTTAAAGCCATTCAAAGATAATCTTTCAAGAATGACATTCGTCAAAAAGTAAGGTTTATTCCTAGTCATGCTTATTATTGTATGAATGTTGATGGGTCTTCATTTTTTAGAAAAAGTCAGCATAAAATAATCTAGGATGGTGCTAGCCACCTTAGCTAAACGTATGACTAACCTGCAACAGGACGGTTAATGTCTTACCGTGAAATAGGTCATTGCGTTAATTAAACCCGCCAAACGTATTTTCTTTACCAATTTGACCACGAAAGCTGATAGGTTTACTGAGGTAATCTCGGCCTATCGAAAATGCAGAAACAATAGAAGGCATGTCGTAATGTGTTCAGTGACTGAGTATATGAGCCGCTGCATTAATTAATTTATCGCCAAAAAGAAAACGTTGACTTGGGCAGTCCACCTGTTATTTTCGTTTTTTTGTATGGCTCGGTAATTAAATCTACTTGTTCAGCGTTTCTACTGCCATTGATAACATCAAATACGATGTTCTTACTGGTAACTTTTCTAATCTGAGGCATACTAAATAACCCATCATTCAGCTTTGTATCGTTGCGGCAACCGACAATGTCATTGTCTAAAATGATCTCATAAGATATCAGTATGGATAACATAGCGACGTCAGGCTACTTGATTTTGACACCCAACTTCCATTTTACCCAATACAACCTGTTCGAGCAGGCAAGGCTCTGTGGGCTTGTTACTTACTTTTCCATGTCTGTTGTTTATAGTGAACTATTCATTACTTTCAATGCGTCGCATCGGCATTAAATCAATCTCATTAAATATTTGCTCTAGACTAAAGGTTTGAATGGGGTAACGATTTTTTATGCCTCCGTCTAGCCCAATCAATAATACTTTGCCGAGGTTTTGTTCGACAATTGTGAGTACTTCAGCACTGAGCAGTGGTGATGCTGTTTTAAATGTTGATATGTTGAATACCCACGTTTTGTTTTTAACAACAACTAGCCACATTAGCTTACGGGCGTTAAATTTATGACTGTGATGTTGGGCTTCATCTTGTAATTTACTCCACTTAATTTCGGAGTCGACGTGAGTAATTATCAATCTATGTCGCCATTTAAAATCTGTTAGGGAGTCTTGTGGTGTCACTTTTGTTGCCGCTGTCGTTGCCGTTGTTAAGGTATGTAATGTGAACAACCATAAAAATGCAAACTTCATATCAATCACCTGATGACAAAAAATCTAATGAGTACTATTAACCTACTATATTTTTACTAGGTTGAACCAGATATTGATTTCTTTGTAGTGATTGCGCAAGTTTATAATGACTTGCAAAGTGTCTATGGTGATTGAGTTGACTGGCTTGTTATATGTTGTCGCAAAATTCTGCAGGTAGCCAAATAGTCGGCTACTGGGTGATTAATACTAAGGTGGTTGGCATACAAGTGAGTTTATTGTTTTCAAAGTTGACTATGTTTACGACACACTTCTGTGCATGTGAGCAGTGTGTCGCCATTTTCGGTTAACAAATTTCTAAACGATTATCTCAAAGGCGAAACTTACCACCGCTAGTTTTGGTGTTATACCACTTGTTGATATACTTACCCTGCTAAAACATACCTATTATATTGCTGCTGCAACGTTGTTAGTTTGTTCATTTGATAACTTATTTGTTGGCTCTTTAGATAATATAAGGTCGACTTGCTGTTTGCCCGATTCGATAATTTGCTCGGGTGAGCCTTTCGAGCCACTTGCATCAATATGCAAAATTTCTTCAACACCAATAAAAGCACAAATATGCGCTAGGTAACCACTGACAAAGTCCATGTCGCCGCCAATGGGTGTGCCACCAGAAGCCGTTATGATGAATGCCCTTTTAATATTCATCAGTCCTATTGGGCCCTGATTAGAATATTTAAAACTCACACCTGCACGGCATATTGCGTCTATCCATTGTTTGAGCGATGCAGCGATACCAAAGTTGTAGATAGGAGCGCCAATAATTAAGGTGTCTGCATCTCTTAGTTCTTGGATCAATTTGTCTGATAACGCTATTTGTGTTTGCAAGCTGGGGCGTTGTTCATCCGACGAACTATGAACACCCATCAAATCTTGTGCACTAATGGCAGGTAATGGGTTAACAACTAGATCGCGATGTACTGTGTTTGCGTTTAACGCATTCACAATGTATTGACCAATAATACGGGTATTCGAATTTGTTAATCGGGTGCTGCTATCGATATGTAAAATACTCATCGTGTTCTCCTTTTGGGTTACGATTATTATTTAGTTAATTTATTTTGTATTAAGTCGTCTACACTCAGGCTACCAGCGCCTCTGACTGCTAAACCCAAACTAATGACTAACAATGCCAAACCAAATTCGTAGCCATTGTTTGACATAAATAGGCCGTTTTGCAAATGCACAAAGATGATGGCAACTAGCATAGTGATGGCTAAAACCATAGCGGCTGGGCGTACCAACAAACCTGCTATTAATAATAAACCACCAATAAACTCAGCTCCACCAGCTGCAGCTGCCATTAAAGTGCCGGGTGCAAGACCAATCGATTCCATCCATCCTGCTGTGCCTTCTAACCCATATCCACCAAACCAGCCAAACAGTTTTTGGGCTCCATGTGCAGTAAATATCAAACCTGCTCCTATTCGTAACGGTAGAGTATCTAAACCCAGTTTTGTGGTGATTAACGAATGAATAGATGTGTTCATAAATGTATTGTTAAATATTTTCATTTTGTTGTTCCAGTAAGTATTGATAGGTATTTAGGTAATTGATAAAGCTATTGTACTGAGTTAAATATTTTGAGTAAGTGGCTATATGTGTTTAATATGTTCTAATTATTAGAACAATGAGAGGGTGATGGTATGGCAAGAAATCCGCTGACTATCGAGGTACTTGAAACGCTAGATGCTATCGAAAGACGTGGAAGTTTTTCAAAAGCTGCAGAAGAACTGAACAAAGCGACCTCTGCTATTTCTTATGCAGTACAAAAACTTGAAGAGCAACTTGGTATCTCATTATTTCAACGCTTGGGGCGTCGTTCAGTCTTGACTCCTGCTGGGCGTTTAATCTTGGCTGAAGGCAGAGGTATTTTATATACTACTCGCAGATTGGCAGATAAAGCTAAAGAGATCGCAACTGGATGGGAACCTAGGATCAGCATAGGTCTTGAGACACTTCATTCATCTTCAGATTTTTTTGATGTGATCAATAATTTTTTGCAAGAGTTTCCTACGGTAGAAATTGATATATCTGAATGTGTATTGAACGGTGGATGGGAGGCATTAGAGCAAGGCAGAGTTGACTTACTGGTAGGCTCACCTGGCCCAGTACCTTCTCAAAAAGGTTATAGGTCTGTTGCTATTGGTTGTGTTGAGTTAGTACCTGTTATTGCCGCTAGTCATGTTCTAGCTAATCACGCTGTAGCTAAAAAACAAGATAACAACCAAAGTATAAACAGTGTAATGAGGCAACTAAGACGGATTGTTATTCACGATACGTCTTTTAGTGGCATATCGCGCAGTGAGGGACTAAGTAGTGATGGTCAAATGTTTTATGTGCAAAACATTGATCAAAAAATGCATGCAATATTAGTAGGCATTGGTATTGGTAACTTACCCAGACATCGTATCCAACACTACCTTGATGAGGGTGTACTTCTAGCATTAGATATAGAGCAAAAAAACAACGTAGAGTCTTTTTTAGCATGGAAAATTAATAACAAAGGCAAAGGATTAAGAGCTCTTACCGAAAAGTTAATGGTAAAGTAAGCCCTTCGATAAAAGCTTACAGACTAACAATTATGCCGTCGGTAGCGAATAATATTTGCCCTTGGTATTGTTGGCGAATAATGCATTGTGTTTCTTTTTGAATGGTTGAGGTACGTTTCTTGAAACGTGATAATACAAGCTGTTTAACCTTTGCTCGAGTCGCTATTTGAGCTGCAAATTAGATGCTGTACCAACGGCGTTACAAGACCGATATATTGCTTGCTAGCAATATATCGGTCTCCATCGTTCGTTAACATAATCATTTAAGTGGAAAAAAGCACTTTTATCACCCATTAACTTTTATCACTCATTAAGTTGTGCAGATAATTGCTAGTTGATGGCTTCAGGTCGTTTGCAGCTGGGCCATAAAGTGGGAGGTTAGCGTTTCTTGACGTAAAATAGCCACCTTTAACAAAAGAGGATAAGTCAGTACTGTGATCAACATGCGAGTGAGTGAATAAATAAAACGTCTTGTAGGTCCTTAAAAACCGCCTCACTTTTACCATATTTAACACTTGTGACTGATCCTGCATCGATGAGTACTCGGGCTTTATTATTATGCCATATTAGATATCCACAAGAATTACGCCGCCCATCAAGTTCAGGGCTGCCAGAGCCCAAAATTTGTTACTTTACTTGGTCAATTTTGCACTAATTGGCATAGCTATTGGAACACATGATTATCAATACCAATATCAAAATCAATACCAATACCAATACCAAAATGTATGCACCATCAGCTTACCCTTTCAGTTAACGTCACCTTGAACGTTAATATTAACTTTGACTGTAACAATACCTAATGAATAATATCATCAGCCGATACACTGACCTTAGGAAAGGGAAGTGTTTTCATAGGTTGAACTGGATTTTCTTGCATCTTCTTTTTGAGTAACTTAATCGCTGCTTGTAGTTGCGCATCTTCACCATTAAACGTGGCATGAGGTAAGTTGTCTACTTCGATATCAGGGGATATACCTTTACCTTCTGTTATCCAGCGGCCATCCATCGCATACACAGGAAGTTCGGCTACTCGGGCTATGCCTCCATCTGTTTGTCTATTACGACCGGTTAACCAAACACCTGCGCCTGCTGTTTGTTTACCTATGACTGAGCCTAGTTTTAAGGCTTTAATACCAGCTGTGAAGGTCTCTCCGTCTGAATAAGTAAACTGATCTGCAAGCACCACTAAATGCCCTCTAAAGGTTTGTTGCATGTTGGTAAATGAGTCACCGCCACGCACTTGCCAAAACGACCAAGCCCTTTTAAGCAACTTTTCTAGTATCCAGCTATCGACATTGCCTCCATTGTTGCGTCTAACGTCTATGATCAGGCCCTGCTTTTTATATTGTGCATAAAATTCTTTAGCAAAAGTGGCCACATCAGCAGCGCCCATTGCGCGTAGGTGCAAATAACCCAATTCTTCATCAGTTTGATGTACCTTTTGTTGGTTTTGAGTCACCCAATCATAATAACGATGGTAATAATCATCTCTGGTAGAGCCAGGTTTTACCACAGTGCTTATCTGTTCGTCTGCTCTTTTAAGATCAAGTAATACTTGCTTGCCCGCTTGATTTTGAAGCGCTTTAGTTATGTCTGGTATGCTTTGTACAATTTGACCGTTAATAGCACTAATAATATCACCCACTTGAGCGTTAACCCCTGGCCTTGCAAGCGGTGAAAGGCGGCTGATTAGTTCGGGGTCATTGGTATAGATATGTTCAATTTTCACACCTTGTGTAGTGTGTGAATATTGCGCACCCAAAGTTGCAGCTTTAGGTGCGTTATTCTGACTGGGCAAGTCTCCTCCACGAACTTGGGAGTGCAATGTATTCAATTCGCCCATCATTTGTTTGAATATATCGTTTAGTTCATGACGATCGGTCAAACGCGCTAACAACGGTTGATACTTCTGTTTGACTGCTGGCCAATCTAATCCGCGCATATTTTCATCGAATAACGAATCACGATGCATCAACCACGTGTCATGAAAAATTTGCTGCCACTGTTGTTGAGGATTAAGGTATAACTTCCAGTCTGACGTATTCACTGTAACGTCTTTTGCTGTGCTGGAAAATGAAGCGCCAGCGGATATCAAATACATCTCTTTTTTGTTACCCGTTTTTTGCAAAAATAATGTCTGTCCATCGTTAGACAAACTAAAAGATTGCACTGATCCTAAAAACGTTTCGGATTTGCTTTTGGGTTCTATGGCTATCGATTTTAGCTCTGCTTGGGTATCAGGTTCAGTGACTTTGTCCAATACATACAAGAAATTTTTGTTAGCTAACATTTTTGAATAGTTACCAGATGAAACAGGTACCTGCCACAATCTTTCCGTCATATTTTGCCAATCTATGGTTACTTTTGGCAGATTTTCGGTATTGGTTTCTTGCGATGTATCGGACTCACTTTTAGCATCGCTGTTATCTTTGTTGGCATTTTTGTCTTTGTTATTGTCAGCATCCTTTAGCCCATGAAGCTCAGTGGGTTGTTCGAATGGAAATTTGGCATCTTCTTTTAGAGCAATAGCAAAAATTAATGTTTTTCTATCAAAACTAGCGCCCATATTTCTGTCTCCCCAGGGCGAGTTGGGGAAGCTATCAAAGTGACGTTCAGATAAGAAATATAACCAACGTGAATCGTAGGAAAATACTGGCGAGAATGACGCATACTTATCACTGGTGAGTGCCTGGTATTTGTTTGTTAAAGTATCAATAAGCATTACTTGGCTCCGTTCTGCTTTTGCTCCTGCATGGGTAATCGCGATAAGTTGGCTATTGTTTGACCAAGACAAAGAGGCAATAGGAAAAGTCCCCACGTTATTTGATAAAATCATTTCATTTTTTTTGCTGTCTAGATCTAACAGCCATAAATCACCGTTTTTATCATCGTGAGCGATTGACTTACCATCTGGTGACAAGTAAAGATCCCAACGAAATATGGAGCCATCAAAGGTTAATTGTTTGGCGCCTTTTGAACCATCTGCAGGGTACTGCCATATTTCTAATTCACCCGTACTGTCATTTATAGCAAAAACTGATTTTTCGTCGTAGCTTAATATAGCCTTACGCGTACGTGAATTTTCAGGTGTAGCAACCTCGACTAACCTTGACCCATTAGTCGTGGCAATCGCTACTCGACCTCGGGCGGTTAATACCACTTTCTTAGCATTACCCGCTTGTTTTGCTGAGGTTAGGTTCTTTAAAGGTTTATTAACCCAGTGCTCCCTCAAAGCTGGAAAATCTGAGGTGAGAGCGATATCTACGACGGTGCTTTGTTGACTGGATAAATCGAATATTATGATATCTGCACCTAGTTGATAGGCAATTTTATGACTGTTTAAACGAGCGTTTCTGACTTCCCAATCTTGATGTTGCGTATGCTGTTTTTGGTTTTTACCATTCAATTTCATTGACCAGATATTGTCGCTACCACTTTGATTGCTAACAAAATATAAACGCTCTTCATACGGCATGGGTGTTCGTGCTGAACCCTGGTGTTTACTGGTAAGTCGCGTCGCTTCTTTATTTGAACCTAGTGTGAATTTCCATAATTCACCTTTTGCGCCACCTTGATAATTACGGGCATTGTCATTAGATATTTGCAAACCAAACTGCGTAAAGTATAGAGTCTTTCCATCCGATGCTATAGAACCTTCTACTGCATCCGCTAAGGGGATGGTAGTAGCAATAAGGGTAGTAGGGTCAACACGTTTAAGTGTCCAATTTCCGGTTGGTCCTACTCGACCGTTGTAGCTGTAAAGTACTTTTGAATCATCGGTCCAACCGTGCACTTTTACATTGACGTTTTCAAATGTTACACGTTTTGCTAAGCCACCTTGAATAGGTATAACATGCACTTCTGGAGTACCTGAGTAATTGGCTACAAAAGCCACCCAATTACCATCAGGAGAAATACTCGACTCTTTTTCTTCAGCGGGGTGAGTCGTCAAGCGTTGCGCATATTTTTCGTCTAATCTTATTTTCCATAAATCACCTTCAGCGGTAAAAACTACCGTGTGATTGTGCAACGCTGGGTAACGGTAATAACCGGGAGTAGCTAATACTTGTTGAACGAATATCAGCAAAAATAGGAAAAAGGGTACACGCATTATTGGCTTCCTGAGTCTTGGTTGAGATAGATTTAAGACCAAGTTAATAACAAAGAAGCCAACAAGTCTATGATGATGTTACAATTTTAGCCTGAGCTATAACTTGATCTATAACCAACTCAAAAAAGGACGATAATAGTCTTATGTCATCATGGATATGCCCCTCTTGTTCAAATATGTTGTTACTCAGTAATAAGGTATGGGCTTGTTCAAATGGTCATAGTTATGATGTAGCAAAGGAAGGCTATGTAAATTTACTCCTAGTCCAGAATAAAAATAGCAAGCAGCCTGGCGATAATAAAAAAATGGTTAATGGGCGCCGTGCTTTCTTAGAACAAGGGTTTTATCAGCCCTTGGCAGACTCAATTTCTAAAATTTTCAATCAACACCTTGCAACAGTGACAGAGCATGGTGAGGTGAATTTTTTTGATGCCGGCTGTGGCGAGGGTTATTACATGAGCCAAGTGAGCCAGCTTTGTAACCAAGACAAGGTTAAAATTGAATTTAGTGGGCTGGATATTTCTAAATTTGCAGTACAAAAAGCCGCTAAAAAGTACCCTGAAAACCACTTTGCTGTGGCCAGTACTTTTCAATTACCATTAGCAAACAACAGCCAGGACGCAGTATTGCAAATATTCGCACCCAGCAGTGAACGCGAGGTTCATCGAGTATTAAAGTCCAGCGGAATATGGATAACAGTCAATCCAGCAGCTCATCATTTATTTGAATTTAAGCAGGCATTATACGACAAACCCACCGAACACAAAGTGGCTCAAGTTATCCCTGATGGGTTTGTCCTAGCGCAGCAGTTAAATGTAAGTTTTGTCATTCAGTTAACTGAACCTCAGCAAAGGGAGAACTTGTTGATGATGACACCTTATTATTGGTCGGCAACTGCAGAGAAAAAACAGAATCTAGTGGACAACTTACAGCAGTTCACTACTGATTTTGATATTTGTGTGTATTTGAAAGGATAAATACGTGCGGTATAGAAGCGATAGATTTTGTATTGAACATTATTGTGTGTAAATTAAATATAATAGGACTTAACTTCGATTAATTCTTTTTCGCAGCAACGCCCAGCAAGCCATCATAATTGAGTTATCTTTACCATGCTTGGAGTGTTAACTATCGGTCCATTACAACCTAGTCTCGCAAAACATCACATTATGCAATCTATTGAGCGTTATGAAATTGCGATTTGTGAAGCGATGGTGCCTACCAATATAGTCAATTCAGGAAAAGTGGCCAATGCCGCGCTACATACTAGTGTTAATAATTTAGCTGAATACTATGGCTAACAATATGAACATGCCTTAAGTGAAAACGAGCTAGCTAAAGCATACAATATTATTAATGCTTTATTGCAAACGAGCAATCTGAGGAGTAAGACTAAGCATTACTATGAGGTAAGTGCAGAGCCAATATTACCTTATTTAAATTTAGACACTTACATCACAGTATTCTCTCAAAAAACGATTGTTGCCAACTCAACAGTTTAACCACGAAGCAGTCAAATCAATCACTGCTGAAAAATTTCACCCTTTAATTTAACTATAATGGGGAATGACCATGAAACTTGTTACCCAATATGTAATATTTTCCCTCCTACTTAGCCCTAGTTTTTATTTATTCTCTTATCCTGGTCATAAGCAAAGCTAATGGAGCAACGATTTTTACATTCGGTCTATTACGTGTCGCTATTTTCACTACTTAGTATTGGCGTATTTCTGCTCACAAAAGTAGTGATAAAAAACGGTATAACCCCAACAAGAAACACTTATGATTTCTGACTTACTCAACGCATTTGACAATAGATTTGTAATACTCTGAGCAGTAGCGCACTGTGATATCTTATGCAAAATTTATAAGCCCATTGTTGCACAGATAGCATGCTTAAGTTTCCAACGCATTATGTACCTGATACAAGAGTTGATTGATAAACCTTAGCTTACGGCCGCTGACTATTCGCAGCTAAGCCGGTTAATACGAGAAAAAGTAATTCATACCAACAGTGTTAAAGAAGAAATTAGGGCAATTTTGGGTGACGATTTTTAAGCTCCTAAACTAAAGTAGTTTCCCAATTCACATTTTTTAGTACATGAATTCATGTTAACTGCATCTAAATGTAAATAGCATATTGCACGAGGCAACGCAGAGCATTGACCAAGCTTAGTTAATAAATTTGTAGGTGGTTTTTGGTGCAGTAAGAAATTTTCGACCTACACAGCATCATATCCTTATCCGCCCCGTGAAAAGTTAGCTTGTCCTAAGCTTAACGAGCAATAGAGTCCTGTTAATGCTACGATTTTATAAAGTAGTGGGTGCCAGTATGACACCCATTTTTGCCATTGTGAGTAACCTGGACACTTTTTAAATCCAGAAAATGTCAGGTAGTAGTGGTTAATCACCCAAGGTACAAAAAATTATCAAACGCATTAAATAGGTCACTGATAATTAACGTTATTTGTTAGTTTGTGACAATCCCAAAGTACAAGTATTCTGGAATTGTGTTTTGTTATCCAAGAGAGTATAGATGGCGTTTTATGATTATTTAAGCTTTGCCAACTTTCAACTGGAACTCAGCAGCATCAATAAAAGTTAAGGCAAGGTTTTATTAAAGCTAACATCTCCGTTTATGCTGTTTGTAAACCCAGATATAGATGTAATGGCCTTCGTGGTTAGTGTTCCCATTTTTTTTATGTCATTATCCTGATATCTGCTCAGACGTTCATTTAGAAAGTAATTTAGCTGCTATTAGCGGTATTATTTGAATTGTTATTTTATGCGTATGCTCATCATTTATTTGTTATCCACGATTCAGAATTTAGGCTGGTTCAAAACGATAACCCAGTTGGTTCGTATTGCGCTATAGTTGTGTATGTACTTGATTGGTCGAGACCAATTAGTGCATCACTGACTTATTGTCATTTACCTATTTTCTTTAATGTGTAAATCTGACAGCTATTGTTATAGTAAAAATTTTTATAGTAACTGTTTATAAGCGTATGTTGGTTTATGTCTGTTGGAAAAGTGAGGGGTTTATACTCAGCTGTTCGTTTTTTATCTATTTCAGTCATGCACTATTATCTAATTCTAAGTGGAAGAGATGTAGAATTTTTAAGTAATAAGGGAAGGCATTGATAGTAACTGACTGATTACCTATTGTTTAAATTAATATACAGAGAAAATAATTATGAATCAGAAAATAATATTGATTGTTGACGACCAAGCTGAATTACGAAAATTAGTACGCATGACACTTGAATGTGATGATTATGAGTTACATGAAGCAAAAAATGGACAGCGAGCGCTAGAATTAGCAAAATTGATCAAACCAGACTTGGTGATTTTAGATGTAATGATGCCGGGTGAAATTGATGGCTTTCAGGTGTGTAACAATCTAAAGCAAGACGGTAGCGAAAAAATTCCATATGTAATGCTTCTGACTGCCAAAAAACAAATGACAGATTTTAAAGATGGAATTCGAGCGGGTGCAGATAATTACTTAACTAAGCCATTTAGCCCATCAGAGTTAATAGATTCTGTTCAAAGTGCATTAGCGTGATATTAATCTTTGATTAATACCTAACTTAAAATTCCAATGCAGCTGATTTTCAACGTTCGGTGTTATTTAACTCAATTAAATTAGTCGGTGCATTATCTGTTTAAACACAATGACCTCTTTGGAGTCGAAGCATTAGAGCTACACAGTATACGTTTAACTTTTAATATTCGAGTTTGTTACGTTCATGATATGGCTTTTATTCCTTCTGAGTGTGCGTCGCTTACTGTATAAAACAGCATAGATTAACAACTCGAGAGTCAAGTTATTAAGTAGTAAACGTTAGCTTCATTAAAACAAAGATTCGTATCTAAAATTGTCACACTGTTGCCTGCCAAATTGAGTTGAATTGTAGTTTGTGTAGGGAGCAAGTTAGGTACCTATCATTCACCTTATGATATCAACACCAAAATTTTTAACCCGCATCAATCATAGTCATATGATTATCAAACTTTAACGCTAACGTATCAATACTGGCTGTTCCTGTTACAGGTTGATTGTGGTTTAGGGTTTTAAGTAATCCTTTACCGCTAGACGTTAATATATTGCCAAGCGATTAAGCGAGGCCTGACACATCGCTGAATATTTGCTGGTCAATAAAAGTACGGGTTGTGGTGTCCCAAAAGCTAAGATGTGAGCCTCTAGGGCAACTGACACAAAGTAGGTTATCTTTGACTGTATCGTTGCATTTTTTACCACTGCGACTGTGAGGCGCTGAAGGCATGCAAGTTATTTTCACCATGATGCATAAAAACTAAGGGCTGAATAATCGACCGGCTTCCTTGGAACTGGGCCCGTATGAACATCAACCATATGATCGTGGTCGTTTTGTGACGATAATTCGTAAATCATTCTGTTGGGAGAAAAATTGTGCCTAACCGCAATGCCAGCTGCACAAAATTCAGTGAGTACCCTGTGAATGCTAGCGTGACCCACTTTTCCACCCTTAGAAAGCAATAATCTATAAAGCTCTTCTGCATTAAAATGTTGTGTGCATGATTGTTGTAATAGCTCCAATATCAATAAGCGAGGTTTGGTGATCCTCACTCCTTTACTCATCAATAGATGCTCGTTTTCTGAAAGCTTTTGAGTATCTGGTTCACCTATCATGCTATTCGTTTGTCCTTTCACTTATTAAAAATCGAGGTTTTTAATATATATCTATGCAGAACTTTATTACAAATGATAATCATTATTATTTGTTTGCTGTGTATTTATTTGTATTTATGTGTAAATATTTTAGATACAAAACATTCAGATGAGGAAATTCAAATAACTTAATTTCCCATATCTAGATCCTCCAGTGGAGCGTTTTATGATTTGTGATAACGGTGGAATTTTGAACACATTAATAAATATCTTAGGCGACAAAGAGCCACATCAAGAACTCAGGGGCATTATGTTATCGAACAAGCTTTTATCGAAAAATGATGATACGTAAACTAACTTAAAACACCTTAAATTGGAGACACTACAATGAAAAAACTATTAACCCTTATGAGCATACTTTGGGCTGCCAACAGTATGGCACTAGAACTTGTAATCGGTGAAGAACGCTTAGAGCCGGGACTGGTATTTATCTTTGAAGGTGCAATTAAAGATCATGTGCAACCTGCTGGATTACTGCATCTTAAAGAACATGAGACACATGTTCATATTGAGGCAAGAGCAAACTGGGATACTAAAAATACACCCCAAGGTACGCCCAGTGGTGGATTTGTCCCATACCTACATATTACCTCTCGGGTGATTAATCAAAAAACAGGATTAAGCACTTTTATAGATGTAGTACCACATATTAACTTGGTCGATAACTTTCATTATGCCCGAAATATAACGCTTCCTGGCAGTATTGATGACAAATACACTGTGACATTCAATATTATTCCTCCAGCGCATACGGAGTTAGCAATACACAGAGACTGGCTTAACACTTATGGAAAGAACCTTTCTAAAGAGCAAAGTTATACCTATAAAGATGTCGACTTTTCAGAAATCGCAAGGGCAAACAGGACTACAAAATAGTTTTACTATCTGAATATATCGAAACGCGTTTTGATTTTGTAATATATCTAAAAATGCTATTGATAATCATTATCATTTAGATTAATATGTTTGTTATGTTAGGTGGACTGGTCTTTGCCTAACATCGCTCTAAGGGCAGGTATTCTCCGAGGGTACCTGCTCAACACTAACTAAATAGTAGTGATGCTAAGGATTGAAAAAATTTCCAGCACGTCATTGAGCGCCATCTACTGCTGCAGTATATATTTTATTAATAAGAGATTTCGATAACATCTATCAGAGCGAAAAAGTTAGATTATTTATGATGGATGGATGGATGCGTAGTTAAGCTCCAATTAATTTCCTTTTTATATTCGCTTTTTTGAAAAAAATAAAATACCCATACAGAGCAAA
>NZ_CAJXPA010000041.1 GCF_913058035.1 uncultured Paraglaciecola sp.
ACACGCTACATAATTATTAGTATGTATAATTATTTTTACGCTTTATTTTAACTAAACTAATAATGAAAAAAGTAACATTAATATGGGTAAAGGCCATTTTAACCAGTAAGCAAATTTTTCGAAATAGTATTTGTTGGTAATAAAGTGCCCTACTCCATCCCATTGATTATAATTTTCTTTATATATTCTTTGGAATAATACAAAGTCCCTTAGAGGGTACCCTGCTTCTGAATAAAGCTTTGCAATTTCTCGACTACTAGTTGCAAACTCATTAAGTGGATAAGGAATCACAACGCCATAGTCGGCGTCCAATATATATTGTTTCCCATTTTCGAATGTGGCGGCAACGACTACGTGGCCTGGAAATGTCAGAATTTTATTGAAAATATTTTGCTCGTTTAATAGCTGAGACATCACCATTGAAGCATCGCCACAAATACCAATGCCTCTCTCTAAGCTCCTGCGATAATTAGCAAAATGGTACCTTTGATATTCAGGTATACCAGAGAGTTTTCCCATAAAGTACAAAAAATAATTTTCCCATATAGGGATAAGTTGGTTGAATTTTTCATTGGGGTAAACCAACCAATCTAAATGAGCAAGCCCTTTTGCAACAACATGAGTAATTCTGGTTGCATACTCAATATCGCTTTCGTCACCATGTCGAATTAAGTCTATTAGCGTGCTATTGAAGTCAGTTGGTTGATCATTCGGAAAAATCAAATAATCGTCGTGAAACTCAGAGACTCGAATATCTCTACTTAATCCATATACATTTATTACTAACAGTAAACTACCTGTTACTAACAGCATGTACCATATAGCTACTTTAATTTGCACGTTTACCTCATTATTATAGACAATATCATGTCATTTTTTGAAAGTAGATAAGCTCACTATTTAGGCTCCAACCTGTATCAATTTAATACCAATACATTACTTATAAAGGGTTGCACTTAATAGTTATGCAAACAGTTCTTTTGCTATTACTACTAGTGCCTTCCAATCAAGACTTTTAAGTACATGTTCTCTTCCCTTGCTTCCCATGTCTTTCAACTTTTGCTCATCTGACAACATGCCAACCACAGTTGAAGCAATGTTCGATGGCTGTGTTGCATCAATGATAAATCCAGATTCACCGAGTAACATTGTTTCTTTTGTTCCCCCGGAATCACCTGCGACAACAGGCTTTCCACATGATTGCGCTTCCACCAAGACCATTCCAAAGCCCTCAATGTCATTATCTATCGTTCTGTTAGGCAATATAAATAAGTCACATTGCTGGTAACATTCAATCATCTGCTCATCGGTGATACCTCTAAGGAACTGAACATGCTGTTCTACTTCAAGTTCAGCACTGAGTTTGACTAAAGCATCGAATTCTTCACCGTCACCCACAATTGCGTATAAAAAGTTCGGTGTGGCCTTAAGTATCTCCGGAATAGCCTTAATCATCATGTCTTGCCCTTTACGAGCTTGGAGCCGTCCTACTGTTAGCACGATTCTTTTGTTAATCCAATTCAGTGATGTTAAAGATTTTTCATTCCTTTGTTCAGGCACAAAAAGATCACTATCTACACCAGGATGTAAAACTTGGGTCTTAGCCGCCGCTTGTGCGCCAAACTTAGCCACTATGTTTGCACTGTTTTGACTATTACAAATAATAGTTTTTGCTCGTTTTATTACTTGCCCACAAATAAAATATTGCTCACGACTGCTTTGTGCTGTTTCTAAGTCTTCACCATGCACATAACAAACATAAGGTATACCAGTGAATAAATTGAGTAGCCATGCAATGACGCCCTCAGGTAATACTCTCCCGCAGTGCAATTGTGTGATCTGTCTTTGCTTGATTATCTTGCGTACTAGCAAAGCGCTTTTGAAATAAAATTTAAGCCCAACACTACTTTTAAATCCCCATTCAGAAGATGTAAGATTGCCTCTTAATATATGAATTTTGGCATCAGAATCATATTTTTCCGCTGCTAGCTCATCGCCTGCAAGGATTTCGTATTCGTTCTGAGGTAAACGCGAATACAGCTCCCAAAACCAGCGACCACTTCCACCCGATTTAGGAGGGAAGTTTTCAGTGATCAGTAATGTTTTCAAATAGTTGTAACCTCATATAAGTTGCAAGTAAAGTCTATCGGCATTTGTTTGATAACCAATCATACTAACAATACGTTCAAAATAAATGTTACATTGTGTAATATATTTTTTGACCGTGAAGGCTATAGATTATAGTGAAATTGTCAGTTGGTGCTGCATAATTTTCATTTTAAACCTTAATAGCCTGTCAATTTACAGCAAAACACCAGAGCATCAATATTAAACAATGAAAATTCTTATTATCGCACAACGATGCCCGTATCCACCGAACAAAGGTGAAAAGATAAGAACATTTCACCAGTTAAAATATTTTAACGAGTGTGAACATGATGTTATTTTAGCAAGTCCGTACGAAGACGATTCTGAACAAAAATACTTTGATGAGTTAGAAAAGCACCATTGTTTAGAAGTAGTCAGTACGAAGCTGCCGGCAAAACCAATACGCTTGATATCGGGCTTTATAAAAAACAAAGCGCTAAGTGTCAGTAATTTTTACAGTGCGAAATTACAATCCAAAATTGATGACGTATTGGTATCACAAGAGGTTGACGTTATTTTTTGCTCTGCCTCTAGTGTTAGTGAATATATATTTCGCTCCAAGGTACACGCCACATTAAATACGCCTCCAGTGCTCATAATGGATTTTATGGATGTTGATTCTGATAAGTGGACACAATATAAGAAAAGTCATCAATGGCCGTTGAGCGCAGTTTACGGGCGAGAGTCGCGTCTCATAGCTAACGTTGAGGCAAATATAGTTGACAAGTTTGACCATTGCCTATTAATCACTCAAACAGAAGTCGATTTGTTTCAAAGTATTCATGGAAATGTAAAAAACGTCACAGCTATTGAAAATGGTCTTGATACAAATGTGTTTTATCCCCCCGCAAATCCAAGACAAACGGCACATCCCTATTTTTTATTTGCGGGGGTTATGGACTACGCACCCAATATTGACGCAATCATGTGGTTTATAGATTTCGTGTGGCCGACTGTTAAAAAGCAGTGGCCAAATGCTAAATTTTGTATAGCAGGAATGAATCCAACTGATAAAGTTAAAAAGCTTCAATTGAATGAAGGAATCGAGGTGACAGGGTTTGTAGACGACATTAAACCTTTCTTTGATAAAGCTAACATTTTTATCGCACCTTTTAGAATAGCCAGAGGGGTACAAAATAAAGTATTACAAGCTTTTGCTTGCGGGCTACCGGTCATCGCTTCATCAATGGGAGCAGAAGGCATTAGATGCAATGTTGAACAAGATATATTGTTGGCAGATACTCCTGAGCAATTTATCAATAGAATTGAACAACTAACAAACAATCAAGAATGCTATTCATATATAAGCAACAATGCATTAAAAAATGTTACGCACAATTACAGTTGGGAAAGTATCTTGCAGCCTCTAGAAACATTATTGAAACACTAAAATTATAGTCCATGTAGGAAATATGAAAAAAATTATTAAAACGTTCATCAGCTTATTTTGTAGTCTCATCATGATGCCACTTGTAGGTCTATATATTTTACTTACACAAGTAGCAAATAAAGACGCTGTGTTCAGTGCATTTTCGCAGTTTCTAAGCCTCTTTCCAGGGAAGTTAGGCGCATATTTTAGAGCCTCTTTTTATCACTTTACGATGCAACATTGCGACCTCGATACATTCATTGGCTTTGGCGCCTTGTTGTCTCAACAAGATACTGAATTACAGTCTGGGTGTTATATTGGTCCTCATAGCAATATCGGGATGTGTCGTATCGAAGCCAATTGTTTATTGGGTAGTGGCGTACATATATTAAGTGGAAAAGAGCAACATAACTTCGATGATATCGACCGTCCGCTAAATGAACAAGGCGGTAAGTTTACTAAAATTGTTATAGGTGAAGATAGCTGGTTAGGTAACGGCGCTATTATAATGGCAAATGTGGGAAAGAAGTGCATAGTGGCAGCAGGATCAGTTGTAGTTAATGATCTGCCCGACTATGCAATAGTCGCAGGAAACCCTGCTAAAATTATAAAAATGCGCAAATAAACCGGCTAATAATCCCCAAAAGAATAAAATGTATAGACCTATTCAGACCATTAAAGTGAAGTTCATGAGGCAAGCAAATGGGTTAATATTATTTAGTGCAATCTTTATATTTAGTTTTGATTTGCTCGCCACACTCAGCAAAAATATTTAACAAACACTTTTTATCACTCAAGACAATAAAGTTGGCGATATGCAAATCATTCTTGCAGATGGTGTCTATCAGATACAAAAAACGCTCATTGATGCAGACGATAATATCAGCTTAATATCTAAATCTGGAAACAGAAACAACGTGGTAATAAGTGGGTGTGGCATGAGAAAAACGAAGAGAGTTGATAACCTGATCCGAGTATCAGGAAAACACCTCACGCTTGATGGTATAACTCTGCAACAAGCAGGTAACCATTTAATACGTATTGCGGGCGAGCAAAGCGCTGACTTCCCCCACTCTGCGTAATTGCGTGTTGCGAGATAGCTTTGAACAACTTTAAAAGTCAGTTACAACCTTAAAACAAAATTTCCAGCGATTACGGTGTGATTGATGACTGTGAGTTTGTTTATACTGCTGGAGTCGGCCCACAATATTATATTGGTGAGATTGATGTTCACGGTGGTCATAACTGGGTTGTTCGTAGAAGTTTATTTATAGGAATAGCGAGGCCCAGGATCTAGAGTTGCAGAGCACGCAATTCACTTCTAGAACAACACACAAAGTACTTTGGTCGAAGACAACATAATCAATTGTGACCGCGGTCATTGGATTTTGCATGACGAATCGTCCTAACATGGGGGGAGTAATACAAAGTAATTTAATTTTACACAGCGCCAATAAATACCCCAATACTGACGTTGGTATTATTCTTGTAGAAAGTCCTAATACCAAGATTTTAGATAATAAAATCTATTTAGAACACTCTTACAATAACGCCATTGAATATTGATTTGTTTCAACAAAAAATGTTGAAATTAATGGCAACCTCACCAATAAAGAAATCCGTAAACGAGACAGTGCAAGTGCAGTATTAAAGGAAAATAAAAGAAGTAAAGTATTGAGTGACTATTTAACAGAACAACAATTAATCACTTTTTCATTTATGTTGGACTAAGTGATGATATTTGAACTCTGGATAAGCCATATCGTTCAGCACTGTTATTATCACGCCTATCTTCGTTGAACTTGTTCTATCGGGAGATGCCAATAATATCGTATTGACCCAACGGCATTTGTTCAAAAAAGGGCAAATTGCGATTTATAGGCGTATTATTATAAAGTGGCACTATCCACTCGAAATCTCTGACTTTCTCGGTTATTGAAAACAAATCATCAGGCGTATTGCTGGTTCTTGCCAGCACGTCGGGATGAATTTCTATTAGAACTACCACTTTTTGTGCGTTTTTAATGAGGCTCTTAGCACCAAGCACAGCCTGTATTTCTTGACCCTCGACATCAATTTTTAAGGCAATCGTTTCCTCAATAGTGATATCTTGTTGCTCGACTGACCAAATATCTAGAGAAGTCACCTTTGTGTCACCCTCACCGCTATTATCTATGTAACCTTCATGGTCATTTAATCTTTCTGAGTCAACATGAAAAGTGGCAACACCCTCAAAGTCAGATACCGCCGCGTTAATACACATTGAAGGTTGTCTAATGTTTTCTAAATTTACGGCTAATACCTCAAAAGACTTAGTATTAGGTTCAAAAGCAATTACATTTTTCAAGTTGTTACAATGTGTCGCCACTAAAGATGAAACAGTGCCTATATCAGCCCCTAAATCAAACAGAGTAAAAGGCGTGTCTAAGTTGTTTAACACATCACAAAAAGGTAAAAATTCATCTAAGTAGTAGTTTTCAGGGCCTTTTTCTAACCAAAAACACCACTCTCCCACAGGGACATTAAATGCACGCCCCTCAACGCTATGAGTAATGACTTTGCTGGCATATCGCTTAGACAACCACACGTAAAACCAATGTTTTCCACGCCAGTCTTTCTTCTGTAATAACACCAACAGACGATTAATCCCACCACTAAAAAACCTTCTACTACCAAGTTTCATATCTTATTATTTAATCTCAATAGTTTGATTCAATTCAATAATACTCTGCTTTAAAATCGCTTGGAATTCAGTCTTTTCCTGGTCTGCTGAAACATTTTTGGTTTGTTGAGAAATGGCAATTAAAGCACTACCAATATGGTTCCCCATTAATATTTGGTATGTTTCATATAACTTGGCTATTTTATTATTGGTAAACATTTTACCGTCAATTAGGTACCAAGAGCTAAGCAGTCTTTTACTACTATGATTCACAATTGTAGATATTCGTATGTTTTGATCGGATCCCAATTGTAAGTTACTAGTAGATTTTAGTGACCATGACTTCTCAGTGTAAAGTCGGTTTCCAGAGGTAATTAGCTCTCCGTAACCTAACGGATACCAAGCGACATAGACATCAACGGGAGTATTCAACATCATCCGGCTATAATGAAATTCTTGTGCAGGCTCAATGAATTCTGGTTTCCAATTGCTTAGATAATTTGCTTGGTCAGCGCCTTCCGTTATGCTTAAAGTTAAGTGGGTAGTGGCAGATGATTGATTTAACTGAGCAGTAATTAATCTGAACCACGCAGAATAAGCGAGCATTAGCACTAGAATACATATTAACGAAGGATAAAAAGACTTATCAGTTATCCACCTTTCACTAGCTAATTCTGGCTGTAAGCCTTGTTCTTGTGGATATTTCTCCCTAACTATCTCCCCAATACCTAACAAACACACTATAACGATAGAAAAGAACACCCAACCGTAAATCAGGTGGTCTGCGCCAACAGCATGTTCCATATCAGTTAAGTAGCCTGTTAATATAATTCCAAATACTCGGATGCCATTGGCAATGATAGGAAATGCAATAGAGATAAGCATGAAGATAACCCGACGCTTACTGGAGCTAATATTCAAATAAGCGTAAAGCGAACCAATCACCAGAGATGCGATAAAAAAGCTGATCCCGGAACAAGCTTCTGCCACTAAAAATCGGCCTTGGGGAATTTCGATATATAGTCCACTTCTATATACTGGTATACCCGACCAATTAAGCATAATCATAGACAAATCAGCGGTCACCTCTTGCAGTGCAGGAATTAATTCTTCACCAACAGGAATACAAAAAATTATAAAAACCAGTGGGAATAATATCTTTAATGTTAGTTGATTTCCGATGAATGCCCACACGCTCAATGGCAAGAAAGTAAATGTCGCCACATGCATAAAGAGCTTTACATCTCCGGCTAAGCCAATAGCATAAAGAGATAAGCTTCCTAAGCACAAAAACAATACCCAATAATTGGGCTGAAAGTGTTTTAAGCTGAGTTCATGACGCTTTAAATAAATAAGGAACATGGAACCAGGCAATACAAACAAACAGTGGTTAAAAATGTCAGAAATCAACCAAATATCGATGGCTGTAGCCAGTCCTTGAAAAAAGACAGCTACCCAAGTGCCCAAAAGCAAGACCAGACAAACAAAAAATAGTTTGCTCGAGGATGCATCGACCTTACCAGTGAAAGTTCCGTTCACAATACTGTCCCTTATTTTGAAGGTATGTTGTAGACGTCCTTCATGGTGCCCCATGAAAAATCGTTCAGAAGACTCTCTAACTTGCCATATGTCTTATGCAAATTTACATAATGTCGAAATTTAGACTTAAGCGGAGCATGACTTAACCGAGGTTGTTCGCTATCAATCTCCCAAGGGTGAAAATAAAACGAATATGGCTGTTTTTCTTTTTTCAAATAACGTGAAACTAAAAACTTAGTCAAGTTGTAGGGATAAAGCCTAAAATAACCTCCCCCACCGATGGGAGTCTGCCTACCTAATAGTTTCAGTGTTGGAATAGGGATTTCAATAATTCCCTCTTTACGCTTATATGCAAACCTCGGCCAGTCTGGCGTTCCATATAGGTCATGTTTAACCGGATAAGTACTTGAGCTGTAACCAAAATCTAACTCAGCCAACACTTCAAACGCCCACTCGTTATCATAACCAATAGAAAAACTTGGAGCACGATAACCAGTGACGCGTTCACCAATTAAGTTTTCTAGGTGCTCCTTTGAGCGTTTAACATCATCAAAAAACTCCTGACGAGTTTGGGTGGTCGCTCGGCGGTGAGAATGACCATGACTAGCAATTTCATGACCTTGTCGATGTATCTCAGTAATGAGTTCAGGGTAACGTTCAGCAACCCAACCTAAAACAAAAAACGTCGATGTAACATTATGTTTAGCAAAAAGGCCTAATAAACGTCGTGTATTAAAATCAACTCTTGGCTGGTATTCCTTCCATTGTGAAGGGTCAATAATCGATTCAAAAGCGGATACGTGAAAAAAGTCTTCCACATCAACCGTCATTGCATTTAGCGCTTGGTCGCTCAAAACCTATCTCCCTTTACCAAATAGCACGACTTCAACAGTGCGAATAAGAATAAGAATATCTAACATAAGGCTTTGATGTTTAACGTAGTAAAGATCAAATTTTAATTTTTCCATCGAATCTTCCACACTCGCTCCGTATGGATAATTAAGTTGAGCCCAGCCTGCTAAGCCTGGTTTAACATTATGTCGTTGGTTGTAATAGGGGATTTCTCTGATCAACTGTTCCACGAACTGAGGACGCTCGGGACGAGGGCCAATAAATGACATTTCCCCTCTAAAAACATTCCAAATTTGTGGAAGTTCGTCAATTCTAAATTTACGTATAAAAAACCCTACTTTTGTCACCCTACTATCATTAGCCGTGGCCCATTTTGCTCCGTCTTTCTCTGCATCAAGGCGCATACTTCGGAATTTGATAATGTTAAAAAGACGACCATTCAAACCGACTCTTTCTTGCTTGTAGAAAACAGAGGCGTTTTTAAGGTTTACATCTTCAAAAAGTATGATGACTGCGGTTAGCAACATAAACGGCCATGCGAGCAGAAGCACCATTGTAGCCATAAGACAATTCATCGTGTAATCAAGTGCGTCTCGCAAATAATTTTGCGAGTTGAAACCATTCGAATAAATCACCCAACTTGGGTACATCAGATTCACCACAATTTGACCTGTTTCGCGTTCCATGAAGTCTAGTAAGTCTGTGACCTCGACCCCTCTGAGTCTGCAATCAAAGAGAATCTCAACGGGTAATGTGCCTCTTCTTTGGTCACAGGCGATCACTACTTCATCAATGTCATTATCGGCAATGAAATTTTTGAAGTTTTCATCAATTTTCACATGCAATAGCTTTTCATTTTGAATACCTTCTTCCCTGTTATCACCGGGGATAGGAATAAAACCCAATAACTCAAAACCAAACCTGTCAACTTCTCTTCGCATTCGCTTTTCGATGATAGAAGCTCTCTCACCCGCTCCAATCACAATTATTTTAGATTGGCCAAGACCAAGAATACCTAATCGATTAATAAAATAGCGAAATATAACGATTACTATGATAGTCATACCAGCATAGGATGGAAAGTAGTAACGGCTTATTTCAATATTGGCCAGTAAAGCACTAGTGACAACCTCAATGATAAAATAACTTATAGCGACGCTGACAAATATTCTTCTTATTACTCCCCTAAATGTCTCCCTCAGTTTAGTTTCATATAAACCTACAGATAGTGCAGACAGAACGACCAAAACAGTAAAAAGACCCACTTGATAAGCAAGGTCAACCATAGGCACAACGACAAAAGATGAACCAAAAAAATATTTGACTAAAACCCAAGCTAGATAACCTACGTAACCGATAATGATTGCTTCAATCAGCATCATAATATTTGAGCGACGAACTTTTTTTCGACTACCAAAGCTCATTTATAATCCCCTTTTACGACAACTTTTTTTAGATTACACATGATTTAACATATCAATAATCACTTTTTTCAATTTAATCATAACATTATAGTTGTCTAGCCAGCCAAAAACTTGTTACATTGATAATCTGAGAGTTCAAACATATGGGACCGTAATCTACATGAAGACTAGCAAAATAGCATTGTTCAATTTAATATTTTTTTTAACAATAACCGCAGTTGGTTGTTCCAGTAACGCTGGGAAATTGCCAAACGCAACAACCTACTCTTCTACCACTACGTCTGTAGAGGATTATCAATACTTGATAGGGCCAGGTGACAGTGTTTCTATATTTGTTTGGCGGAATCCAGATATTTCTGGCAGCTTTGTTGTTCGCCCGGATGGTATGGTTACTACATCTTTAGTAGAAGATATTAAAGTGTCTGGCAAAACGCCCACAATGCTAGCAAGACATATAGAAGTCGAACTGGCAAAATATATTAATAATCCCAGAGTGACAGTAAGCGTAGGTGGTTTTCGAGGACCTCTTTACGAGCAAGTCAGAGTAATTGGCGAAGCAATCAACCCCAGTGCAGTGAATTACACAGAAAAAATGACATTGTTAGATTTGATGATATCTGTAGGCGGTTTAACTGAGTTTGCTTCAGGCAATAATGCTAAATTGGTTAGAATGGTTGAAGGCGTACAAAAAACCTATCAGCTTAAAATTGATGAGTTAATTAAAGAAGGTTCAATAGAAGAAAATATAGATATGTTACCAGGTGATATCATCATTATACCTGAAGCATGGTTTTAACAGTCAAGATAGATATGGATATATAAATGCAGGATCTTCAAAAAACGCTCGAACTAATAATTGATTACCTGAAGGGTGTTTGGGTAAAAAAACGCTATATCATGATTTGTACTTGGCTAATTTGCCCCGTGGGTTTTGTGTATGTTGCTTCTATGCCAAACGTGTATGAGTCATCTGCAAGAGTATATGTAGATACTCGTTCTGTGCTTCAACCTTTGCTAAGAGGATTAGCACTTCAAACCGACCCAAGGCAAGAAGTTGCAATGATGGTACAGACTCTTTTGAGTCGTCCAAATATAGAAATAATTGCGAGAGAGTCAGATTTAGACATAACGGCTACTAATGCTGTGGAATACGAAAACCTGATCAACTCGTTATCTAATAAAATTCGACTAACAGCCACGGGGAGAAATAACCTCTACACTATATCTTACAGCCATCGAGACCCTGAAATGGCTAGAACAGTGGTTCAAGAAACACTTGACCTTTTTGTCGAAGGCACAAAAGGCAACAGTAGAAAAGATTCTGATTCTGCCAGCCAATTTATTGATGAACAAATTGATGAGTATGAAACTAGGTTGACAAGTTCAGAACAAAGGCTGGCGAATTTTAAGAGAAAGTATTCAGATCTGTTGCCAAATCAAGGTTCTTTCTATCAAAACTACTCTTCGTTAGAAGATACGTTGGAAAGCACTCGATTGACCATTAAAGAAACTGAACAGCAGATAGTGGCTTTGTCAGATCAAATTGAAGATAGAAAAACCAACCAAGACGGGTCTTCTGTGCGTCCTTTTGAAGGGCCATCATCTCTAACAACTCGTTATGACAGCCGTATAAACACTCTTGAAGAAAATCTTGACCAATTAATGTTAAAGTACACTGAACTCCATCCAGATGTAATAGAAGCAAATAACTTGCTAGATTCACTGCTTGCCTCCAGAAAGTTGGATATTGAGGAATATCTATCATCAAATGATGGTGAAAACCGGAGCAAATTGGTTCTATTGCTAGCGAAATAAAGCTAGAGATGAGTCGTTTAGAAAGTCAAGTAGCTTCACTTCGAGTAAGAGAAGCAGATCATGCTAATAAAATTGAAGCATTAAAACAGAAAATTGATTTGGTACCGCAAGTTGAAGCAGAACGAACGGCTTTAAATAGAGATTATGAGGTAACTCAAAGAAAGCATGCCGAATTACTTGCCAGAAAAGAGCAAGCTGATTTAGCCCAGAAAGCAGATGTTTCTGCAGAAGACGTTCAATTCAAAGTTGTTGACCCACCAATAGCGCCAAAAACTGCATCCGGACCCAACAGATTACTTAACTATACGATTGCTCTTGGACTGGGGTTTGCGGCTGGTTTAGGTCTAGCATTTTTAATTAGCCAGCTTAATCCAGTTTTGTTAAGGGGCAGTCAATTGACATCTCTTACCTCTTATCCAGTGTTAGGAATGGTAAGTCATTTAAACAAAGTTCAGATTAAAAAAATCAACCGTTCGAGACTATTAATATTTATATGCTCTTCAAGCTTAATTTTAGGTTTATATGGTGTGTTAATGTCTGCAGAGATAATGAAGTTTGATATTTATGCGAGGGTATTCTCATGAACTCTATAGAAAAAGCGCTGCAAAAACAGAGCCAAAAAGCATTTGATTTAAATAAAGAGGAGCGACAAAACCCCTTAGAGAGTGAGCAAGGCACACAACAGAGCTCTGTTGAGAAAGCCTTACAAAAACAAACAACATTATCCAAAGGGAATAATGTTACCTCCACGATTCAAATTGATTTTGAAATGTTAGAGAAAAAAGGTTTTGTGTCAACCAATTCACAGCGACAACTCATTAATGAAGAGTTTCGAGCAATAAAACGAAAGTTGCTAGACAACGCGTTTGGACCTTTATCCAAATCTTTAAAAAACAGTAACATTATTATGGTGACCAGCTCTCGCCCTGGAGAAGGGAAAACATTTACCGCTATTAATTTGGCCCTCAGTATCGCTTTGGAAAAGGATAAAACGGTTTTATTAGTAGACGCCGATGTTCTCAGACCTAACGTGATGAAAACATTAGAGCTAGAGAGAAAACAGGGGCTAATGGAATACTTGCTGGGCGAAAACCAAGACATATCTGAAGTTATGTATAAAACAAATTTAGATAATCTTAGAATTATTCCAGCTGGTCAATCGCATCATTTATCAACAGAATTACTTGCAAGTGAAAAAATGTTTGAGGCTGTTGAAGAATTTGCGAACCGTTACACGGATAGGGTTGTTATTGTCGATACTCCACCATTATTGGGTATAAACGAAACAGCAATATTAGCAAATTTAGCAGGCCAAGCGCTTGTAGTTACTGAAGAATCAAAAACAAAGCTAGTTGACATTGAAGAGGCCGTAAAACAGTTAAACCCGGAGATGGCGATTGGATTTGTTGTGAATAAGTCAGAAAAAGTAAATACAAAAGGTTTAGGTTATGGATATTATTATGCGGGGGCTAATTAGTGGTTGCATTAGCATTGACTAAGAGAAAAACACACAGTAAATGTGTATTGTTTGCTCTGGTTGGCACTGCAAATTTTGCCGCTGCTGGGGATGTACAATTTACTTCAAAAATCGACACCACGATATATGTTTACGATACTGAAAGAAATAACGGCGAGTCTGTCAGCAATGAAGCGATTGTAGTTTTACCTTCAATCCTCACCTCGTATTCGGCAAAGCGGGCCACTGCTTCTTTTGTTGTTGACCATACTAAAGTCGAACAAAATAATGACATTGATGGGGCGAACAAAAACTACACTGAGCTAAAATACAATAGCGTGTTCACATTAATTGAAAGTGCCATGACTTTAAGCTTCAGCGGGGCACAAAATTATCGAGTCATTAATTCGCAACAGCAATTTGTTGGAGACAAATTATTGTCGCCAGGTGATTTAACCAAATATAGAAATAATTCTGCGGGGCTTAATTTTTCAATCCCTAATCCTAAGTATTTGGGTTTTACTTTCCAAAGTTCATTTTCAGAAACCAAAACAGACGAATCACTCGATGATGTTTCTAGCGGCTTAGATAGTGATAATTTAGGTGTATCAGCGCGGCTGTACAACGGTAAGTACGCTAGAAATTATAATTTTAATCTATCTGCCCAATATAATGACAGTAGTCGATCTAATTTTGGGGACTTCAGTTCGTCAAATGTTAGCGGCAGAATTGGTTTTGTAATTGCTAATAAATTGGATTGGGTCATAGTCGGCAGTTCAGAAAATTATGATGTGGGCGAAGGGACTTTTTCTAGAAGAAATAATATAGATACAACCAGTTATGGGGCGGGTATAGAATGGAAACCGAGAGGCGCCCAAGCAATATTATTAACTTACAACCAATTAGAGGAAGGTGATATCGAAACAAAGTTTGTTGGTGTGAATGTTAATTGGGCATTTTCAAACAGAACAGCATTAAAATTTGACTACGCTAAACGGTTTTATGGAGACGCCTACAACGCAGACTTTACGTATGCTTTAAAGTCATTACGTAGTTCACTATCTTACTCTGAACAAGTTACAACCTTTGGTCAATTAGCGAATTCAGGCAACAATTTTAATGGCCTATTTGTATGTGAATTTGGGTCTACCGATCTGGTTGATTGTTTCCAGCCAGACAGTCTTGACTATGAATTACAAGCAGGCGAAGAGTTCAGAGCTTCAACGGATTTAGATTCTGACATTAGTGAAGAAGTTATATTCACTAAAGTAGGACGCTTTAACATTGGCTATGACAAACGAAAAATCAAAGCATCGGTAAATTTATCCTATTCCAAAACTGAGTATTTGGAGTCAGACCGTTTGCAAAAAACTCGCAGTTTAGGTCTTAATCTATCTTACGCTTTAGGCCGTAAAACAAACATTAGCCTTACCTCTAATTTATCTAAAAGGCAATTTGACGAGTTATCTGACGAAGATACTAATCGAACTGTGTCATTAGATTTTAAAAGAGATCTCAGCAAAAAATTGCAAGTTAACGTCGGTGTCAGGTTACTAGATAGAGAATCAGATAATGCTAGTCGGGATTTAACTGATAAGCGTTTGACTCTTGGTCTCAATTACACTTTTTAAGAATATACTCAGTAGCAGTACTTTCTTATTATTGGCAAATATTGAATGCCTATTGAATTAAAATTTTACGCTTAAGCTTTCAACCATTCCTGCGTTAACTAAGGCACAAATAAAAGTTGAACATACGAAATAGTGTTTATCTAAACATCCAAGGAGTGATTGGGAGAACACTCTGAATACTGTCGGTACGAAGCTAGCTCTCATCCTTTTTCGACAACTTTGTAAACCATATTGTAAACGGTTATATAGCTTTTAAGTTAGCTAAATAGCTGTACATAACCTAATCTTATCTCAGCACTTAATTCCGCCTCGGAATGTAAACATGTCGACTTTTGCAACCACCTATAAAAATCAACTTAGCCTCTATTTACAGTTAGGTAAATTTCGCTTATGTACTCTTGTTTTATTTACCACACTAGCAGGATATGGATTAGGGGTAAATAAATGGGAGCTGTTTGAAATATTCAGTTTATTACTCGGAACATTGTTGACGGCCATGGGGGCTAACGGTTTAAACCAATGGTGGGAACGGGACCGTGATGCCAAAATGGCAAGGACACGTAATCGTCCACTTCCACTTGGTAAGTTATCTTCAAATCATGCACTTTTTATCACCTTAAGCTGGTCAGTTTCTGGTATTACTTTACTGTTTGTTGGCGTCAATGCACTCACCGCATATTTGGCTGCGCTTACCATTGTAACTTACCTATTTATCTATACACCAATGAAGCCATATTCGCCTTTAGCTATATTAGCAGGAGCTATTCCAGGTGCTATACCACCCATGATGGGCTGGACTGCAGCAACCAATTCATTTAGTGCACAAGCCTGGGTTTTAGGTTGTTTGTTATTTTTATGGCAGATCCCGCACTTTATGTCGTTGGCTGCAGTCTACAGAGAAGATTATGCAAAAGGTGGCTATTATCTATTGCCAGATAACCCAGAGGTAGAACACGTTACTCGCAGCATCATTGTGATATTCAGTCTAGCGTTATTAGGAATTACATTGTTGGCTCCATCGATTGGTTTAGGAAAACGTTTTTTCTTTTTTTGTGCACTATTTTTAGGTGGTGGAATGTTGTACATGTCCATAAAATTTTATACTAACTACAGCATCGATAATGCTCGAAAGATGTTTCGGGCCAGCATTATATACATACCTGCTCTTATGATTTTTTTGCTAATTGATGAAAGATTATTTGGTTAACTCATGACTTGGTTATGCAGTCCAAATAATCAGTTTCCATCTGACAATGCTATGTTACAATAATTTAACATTTACTTTACATAACTCAGTTAATACCCTTTAGAGGAAAACAATTATGTTAAGACATTACTATATAAGCGATGACCTAGACGATTTACAAGCAATCGAAACAGAACTGAAGGCCAAGGGAGTCAGTACACCTCAAATACATGTACTCAGCGAGAATGATGCAGAAGTAGAAAAACACCATCTACACGCAATAGAGGCAGTACTTAAACAAGATGTGGTGCATTCAACAACATTAGGTGCTGTGGTTGGTTTAATAGCCGCTGTAACATTATTGATCTTCACTTATTTAGTAGATTGGCATACCACCGCCGCTGGATGGTTACCGTTCGGATTTCTTGCCGTCATTGTATTAGGCTTTTGTACTTGGGAAGGAGGTTTAATAGGGATACAAATTCCCAACCACCAATTTAAGCGCTTTCAAAAATTGCTTAAACAAGGCAAACATATATTTTTTGTTGATTTGGACGCAGAACAAGAATCGATTCTTTCAGAAATAGTTGAACAACATCCTAACCTGAAACTGGCGGGTACAGGACCTGCCACCCCTGGTTGGGTCGTTCATGGTCAAGAAACGTTTAATAAAGTAATGAAAACCTTACCTTAAAAAACATTGCCTTAAAAAACATTCTATTAAGTAGCCAGAATAAGTAGTAATTATTCTGGCTACCTTCCCTATCTTTGACCTCGAACTACCCTTAATTATGACTAAAAAATAATAAGCGGCTAAAAAACGTGTATTTCGACTCTATTATCATAATGCCAATAAAGATCCCAAGGCATAATGGCGGTAACAATATCGTACAAATTAAGGCCATCCTTTCCCACATCATATGCATAAATATACTGATAATTAAGCCTGCTTTTAAAAACATAAAAAGCAGTATAAGCGACCAACGCAACACTCCTTCTAGTTGCATATAGTCGACCATATATGACAAACCACTCAGTACAAATAACAATAACCAAATCTTCAAATATAAACTGACTGGATGCTCTTGATGAACATGTGTTTCTGATCGAATTTGAATATTCGAAGACATAAGTTACTCTCCAATAGATGTTTTACCAAAGGTAAAAAAAAGCAAAGATAAATACCCAGACTAAATCTACAAAATGCCAATATAAGCCTGATATCTCAATAATTTCATAATTGCCATGTTGATCGTAATGCCCTCTTAATATTTTAATCGCTACAGTAGCTAGGTAAATAACACCGATAGACACATGTAATCCATGGAAGCCTGTTATCATAAAAAACACAGCGCCAAACTGCTCCGCGCCAAATGGATTGGCCCAAGGGCGAACACCTTCTGAAATCAGTTTAGTCCATTCAAACGCTTGCATGCCTACAAAAGATAAACCTAAGAGTGCTGTGACCAGCATCAAAACGCTGGCCTTAACCTTGTCTTTGCGATAGCCATAATTCACTGCCATCGCCATGGTCCCGCTACTAGTAATTAAAACAAAGGTCATAATGGCAATTAGTGCTAGAGGCAAATGTTGTCCGCTAATTTCTAGTGCAAAAACTTCACTTGCATTTGGCCATGGTTCCACCGCAGAGATCCTTACCACCATATATCCAATTAAAAAACAGCTAAATACGAAGGTGTCACTGAGCAGGAAAATCCACATCATGGCTTTACCCCAAGGCACACGAAACGCTTCTTGATCACCGGACCAATCAGCAACCAAACCTTTTACACCATCCGAATTCCCCGCAGCTTGATTAGTTTGCATATTTAAATTCCCAAACCGCAAAATTCGACAATCGCATTATAGGTCTCAGGCTTACTAACCAACAAAATAAACAATATTGCCCACAAACCTAGAAGAAAATGCCAATAGATAGCACAAAGTTCGATATATTGAGCCAGCTTTGGACTGTCTCGCATAACAACTATCACCGCGACTATCCATGCCAAGATGCCAATCGCCACATGTATTGCATGCAAACCAGTTAAAATATAAAAAAAGCTCAGTGCAGGATGGCTATTTACCACAAAACCTTGTTGATAAAGATGTTGCCACAACATCCATTGACCTGTAACAAAGGCGCAAGAAAACAGCCCTGCCAATACCAAGCCCCCCTTAGCTATTATTAACCGGTTTTTATGGCCACTGACTCTGGCAATTTGTAAACAAACACTAGCAAAAATCAAGTAGGTGGTGTTTAGCCATAATAGTGTTTTATTAAACAAAGGATGGCTCGACTGTTCTGCAAGAGGTTGCCAATCCGGATATTGCGAGCGCATCAGAAAAGCCACAATAAACAAAAAGAAAAGTACTGACACGACGGTTAACAATAATCTTAACCCTGCCCTTCTTGTGTGCTCACGTCCTGAGGTTTGAATTTGTGGGTTTTGAACTGGCTCCCAAGATTTTTCCATTAATGGCGTTAAAAAACTCATACTTTTACCCCCAATTTTTCATCAATGAAATTTTGTGGTAGAAAATCTTGTTGATATCCCGGCACACTATAATCATATGCCCAGCGGTGACACACAGGTAACTCTTTACCCCAATTCCCATGTCCTGGTGGTGTAGTTTCTGTTTGCCATTCGAGTGTTGTTGCTTCCCAGGGGTTATCACCTGACTTTTCACCTTTAAACAAACTCCACACTAAATTGAACAAAAAGATCAGTTGCACCAAAGCCACGAATATTGCCATAACCGAAATCATAGCGTTTAAATCTTTAGCTGAGTCAGGAATAAAATCATAGTTTTCATAAGCAAAATAACGCCTTGGAACCCCTAAAATACCGAGATAGTGCATGGGGAAATAAATCGCATAAGTACCGAGGAAAGTCCCCCAAAAATGTAATTTTCCTAATGTGGGATCGAGCATCCTGCCAGACATTTTAGGATACCAATGATAGATCCCACCAAACACCACCAGAATAGGTGATACACCCATCACCATATGAAAATGAGCCACGACAAAATAAGTATCAGAGAGAGGTAAGTCCACCACCACATTACCAAGAAACAAGCCTGTTAAACCACCTATCGTAAAGGTGGAAACAAAACCAAGGGCAAACAACATGGGGACATTAAGACGAATATTGCCATGCCAAATGGTCAAAACCCAGTTATAGACCTTGATGGCTGTAGGTACAGCAATAATTAAAGTCGTTGTGGCAAAAAAGTAACCAAACATCGGGTTCATACCACTGATATACATATGATGCGCCCACACTACAAAACTCAGTACACCAATACCTACTATCGCCCACACCATCATCCTATATCCAAAGATGTTTTTGCGTGCATGAGTACTGATCAGATCAGATACAATACCAAAGGCAGGCAGTGCAACGATATAAACTTCAGGATGACCAAAAAACCAAAAAAGATGTTGAAATAAAATAGGACTGCCACCTTCATGGTCAAGCTGTTGCCCCATAGATAGTATGGCTGGCATAAAAAAACTGGTACCTAAGGTTTTGTCAAATAACATCATCACAGCGCTAACAAACAAGGCAGGAAAAGCCAACAAAGCCAGTACCGTTGCCATAAAAATACCCCAAACTGTCAGTGGCATACGCATTAGGGTCATGCCTCTAGTACGTGCTTGCAACACAGTGGTGACATAATTCAAACCACCCATTGTTGCCGCCACAATGAAAATAGCTAATGACACCAACATCAGAATGATCCCCCAATCGGAGCCTGGAGTGCCTGGCAAAATAGCTTGTGGAGGATAAAGCGTCCAACCTGCACCAGTAGGTCCACCAGGAACAAAAAAGCTGGCCATTAAAACAATCACTGCCAACAAGTAAAACCATACACTGAGCATATTCACAAATGGAAAAACCATATCTCTAGCTCCCACCATAAGCGGGATGAGGTAATTACCGAAGCCACCCAAAAAAATTGCGGTTAATAAATAAATTACCATTATCATGCCGTGCATAGTGACAAACTGATAATAAGAACTGGGGTCGATAAAATCAAAACTACCTGGAAAACCCAGTTGTAAACGCATCAAACCAGAAAGCACCAATGCCACAATACCTACCAAAATAGCAATAACTGAATATTGGATAGCAATAACCTTATGATCCTGACTCCAAACATACTTTGTAAAAAAGCTGCTTGGCTCATGCATATCGTGATCTAATTCATTTTCCATCTGCTACTCCGCATTATTTTTGCTTAGTTGATCTGGCGTTTATAACGTCTTCATAAATTCTATAAGTGCCAACGCTTCTTGTTTATTAATAACAGGCGGAGGCATTACGGGTGGGAAACCTTTAACAATTTTTGCGTTGGGTTGGAATATGGACTCTTTGAGGTACGCGTCATCTACCACAATATTTTGACCACTAGCTAATTGTCTCTGACTGCCAAATATTCCTTGCCATGTGGGTCCTAACATTCGCGAACCATCTTGACTATGACAGGCTGTACAGCCCTTTGATTGGGCTAGTGCAGCACCAGAAAGCGTTACATTATTATTGTACTGCGTTTGATCATCTGCGCCTTTTTCTTTGATATAAGCACTCAAGGCTACTATCTGTAAGTCAGTTAATAGCATGGCCGGCATAATAGGTGCAAAACCTGTCACTAACTTTGCAGCAGGATTTAAAATAGATTCTTTTAAATAAGCTTCATCTACTAACACAGATTGTCCATTAGCTAGTATTTGAGTTTTACCAAACAAACCTTTCCAAGTTGGGCCTATGGAACTATCTGTGAAATTATGGCATGCAAAACAGCCACTAGTTTTTGCGACTTCCTGTCCACTTTGTGCCAACACACTGAGTTTTTCAGAGCTGTTGTTAATCATTGAAGCGGCAAAAGTAGGTTTCTCCAACAGCCACTCATCAAAGTTTTTTTGTTGCATAACCTTAACGTAACCACGCATATTGAAATGACCGACACCACAAAATTCTGCACACAAAATTTCATATTCGCCAATAACAGTGGGGGTAAGCCAAATGTAAGACACAGTGCCGGGCACCATATCCATCTTCACTCTAAACTGGGGTACATAAAAATTATGTAATACGTCTTTAGAACGCATCAATATTTTGACTGGCTTATCAACTGGCAACACAAGCCGATTACCGACCACCAACACATCGTCTTGCCCTGTTGGATCGAGTGGGTCGACCCCAAAAGGGTTATCAATACTAATATTTTCAATAGCACTTTTACCCAATTGGTTATCGGTACCGGGAAACCGAAAACTCCAACTCCATTGCTGACCCACCACTTCAACTACACTGGCATCCTCTGGCACATTGACAAAATCTGAGTAAACCGCTAATCCGGGTGCCAACATGGCGATAATGCCAACACTGGTGACGATGGTCAGCCATATTTCTAGCTTTTTATTTTCAGGTTCATATTTAGCTTTTCGATTTTTATCATGGCGATATTTTATAACTGCAAAAGCAATAAAAAAGTTTATCGCAATAAAAACAATACCCGTAATAATGAGTGTGATGACCATAATGTCATCAATAGATCCCCAGTTAGACGCCAGCGGCGTCATAACCCAAGGTGATAAGAAATGGAATACAACCGATCCGATGACAATTAGGATCAACGCTATGGCAATGCCCATACCAGCCCCTTATTATTTTTAGTCTCTGTCTTAAGTCATCTGTGCTTTCATTGTGACGTTGATGGCACTATTTAAGTTACTAGCAGCGTAAATAACTGAACAAACACCAAGATAAACCCAGAATGAGGTTTATGCAAAAGTGCGGTTATCAACCTATCAACGGGTTGAATTTCAAACAACTATTAACCAGTGTAGGTGCTGTTTATGAATTGTGCGAATTGGTTTTAAGCTGCATTTTAGATTGAAAAACTTATTGATCTAGTGCTCTACTTCCGTTGTCAACACTATAGGTAGCCAAAAGACTTTGGAACACCAAGACCTCATATGTGCTTTTGGTAAAGTAAGTTAAATTAAAGAGGGCGACTTCTAGAATACGTTTTTAAAGAAGTGAGATACATTTTTTGCTGGCGCAGTCCCGCTCTAGTGTTACTCATAAGCGATAGTAGGTGCTTCCAACTTTCAGGGCAATCTTGTTCTAATCTTGCAAAGTATTTTTGCTGAACATCAGGGTTATGTAGCTTAATAAGCTTTTCTTCCAGCCACTTATATTCAGGTAATAACAGGTGCGAGTAACCGCCACTTATAGCAATTCGTAAACCTGCCAAGTCGAAATCACCAAAGTAAATAGTGGGTTTGTTGTTTTGAGTATTTAACCAAATTTTAAGTAGAATTTTGCATGCGGTTGAGTGATGTTTATCGCCCCGATAAATCACTAATGGCTTGGACAAATTGGTATAGGGTTGATACTCAAACCAGTCGTTAAAACTATCGCGATTTTCCACTATCACAAGGCTATCAAAATCATCTAGTTTCAACTGAGTAACATCTAACTCAATATTTATCTGTTCGCTTAGAACAAAATATTGACCCACAACATCGAGAATTTTCGCTTCAGTGACAGCAGCAAGAATGAGGTGATGTGTAGGTTTGAGTTGTCCCTGTTTTTCATTTGGGTTTCTTTGTGCTGCGCTTCGATGAGTGTCTTGGCTAAAATCATCAAAAATACTGGCGTAACCTTCATCTAATAATGTTTGATTTATTTGTGCCACATACTCTCTATCAAACCGATACATTTTATTTGGCTTCAGCCATTTCCCTGGCTGAAACTCCAAATCATCACACCAAGTTAAAATCTCATCTAGGATGCCACTTGCATTTGCCACTGCAGCATCATCAAGTAACAGTTTACGGTGTTGAGTAGCCAGTAATTGTTTTGCCCTTAAACTGAGATCATTTGCCATAACTGGGCTTAACCAGCAGCCTGAAAATCACCGAAGAAACGCATCCCAACCGTGATGTCTTGAATAATATGTAACTGATTAAAACGACTTTGCTGTGCACTGTCTTTCTCAAGCATAAAACTTTGTTTATTTTGCTCTGGCAAACCTTGATGTTCAGCCACAATTTGGAACAACCATATTTCTGGCTCCCAAGGTAATTCTTGTTCGGCTAAGTAGTCGACACCGCTTAATGCTTCTGGGCTTTCTATTACACGTATGAAAAAGTCTTCTACATCTTTTGCTAGTTGCTTTTGCTCTGTGGCCACTAAATTTTGCACCGCCATAGCAAAACCTTCAGTTTGTTTGTCTGACTGTGAGTGTTGTTCTGGTTCTCTAGGCACGGCACGGGCAAGCTCTGCTAGCGCGTAACTATCTTGTGCGCGGTCTATAGCAATAAAGGCCTGAGGACTGATACCTTGGGCCTGATTAACCACCGCAGGGACTTGACTACGATTTGGGTAATCACCTATTTGGAAATTAGGATGCTGCCGTAAAAAAGCACTCATGCGATTGATGAGCAATGCTCTATCTTGCTGCTGTCGGAAACGCGCCATCAATAGTACAAGGCGCTTTTGTACTTCTAACAATGACCCTGAGTGCTCAGAAATACGGGCCTGCAACTGACTCACTAACAACTTACGAAGTGCACCATCACTGCCTGCTAGTTGGATAAGGTCGTCAAAATTGATAATGCCAAAACCGTCAAGTATTCGCCTTAGCTGGCGTTGGGCAAGTTCAATTTCTAAAATTTTATCATCCAAGCTACTCACAAAACCAAACTCGGTATTGAGCCTGTGCCAGAGGCTGTCAATCGCATCACGAAACTGCTCGGTCATGTCGTTGACACGTTCAGTTAACAGTTGCATATGGTGTTCACTTGCAGCGTAATCACCTTTTTGCCGTGCCACTTGTAATGACTGCACACGCGTGTCGATTTGATCTAAGTGCTCACCTACATCGGTGTTAATTTGCCGCTTTCGCTCATCTTGGGTCAAGCTGGCAATCAACTCGTTGACTATCGGGCGCAAACTTAAAGACTGCTCTTCAGGATAGAATAGCACTCTGCTATCTAGCAGTTTTTGTAGTGTTTGCTGTGAAAAAGCTAACTCGTTCACATGTCCTTCTAAGTAACCTTGCATTAAAGCATCAGCATGTTTGCCAATGAGCTCTAATCGTTCTTTGCCTAATTCAAACAACGGATTGCTTTGGGCTGGGCTTTTTTGCTTAGGTGCCTGGCTCAAAACATCGCCTCTTGTTCTGGGGTTTCGTCATCGATTGGCAGGTTTTCTTCGTCTTTGATAAAACGCACCAACTCAATAAGTTGTTCAACCTTACCGGTAACAATGTAAAACAGTCTGTCTTTATGGGGCTGATGCAAATAACCCAATTCTTTGATCCGCTTAAAGACTTGTTTGATTTGCATATCAGGTTTGTCACTACTGGACTTAAACACTCGGTCATTAGCAAGATGGCCTAAACGATGAAGAAGAGACTGGTTATCCACGACTTTGGACTCAAAGTCTTGCAACTTAATGGTATCACCGGCGTTTAGCGCGCCATCACGTCCTAATGCTTCTTGCACCAACTGCATCCATTCCAACATAGGTAATAAGGATTGCACTGTGCTGGTGAATTGATGGCTAAGATGCTGACGGGCATTTTGGGTTAAGTCGCAATAGGCCAGAAAGTACACCGAACCATCGTCATTTTTTGCCACCCGTCGATTTAGCGGCCTTAAAAAATGGTTTAAGTCATTCACTAGCTCGTCATTTTGTAATTTATGAAAGCTGTGCTCGTCTGTGACCGCACAAATAAACTCACCTTCCAGTAAGCGTTCTAATAATGGGCCATGTTCTATCATGCGTTCACCTTCGCTGATTCTGTGTTTGTCGCTTTATTTTGTTGCAAACGCTCAGCAATACGGCTGAGTTTGGGTTCAATTTTTTCTAAGTGTTGTTTTTGCTTATCAATCAAATATCTATGTTTAAACAACATCAACACATCTGACTCTGGGTTTGGAAATGCACCTAAAATGTGAATATCGTTGGCATCACAGGCCTTAAATAGTTTCTCTACATTGTGATAAGCCAAGGTGCCAATTTCATCTATAGGCCAATGGATATGGATATTTGCTTGATTACGCAATAAGCGGGTAAAGGCTAATAAAAATTTACACAAAATCAAATAAGCCATACCGTGACTTGACGACTCAAGCAACTGCCTATCATTTTTAATCACTAAGTCAGAACCACCTTCATTTAGATGTAACTCCAAACGCAACAGCGATTCGATACTGTAGTTAGCGTCATTGGGTAACACCTCAACTACATCAGCCAAATTATCCAAATACGCTTCGCTAGGCAGAAAATCGTCAGACATGCTCCATTTGTTGTATTGCTGAGCGAAACGTTTCAGTGGAGTCCAGAAATTAAGCTCATCAACAGTAGAAATAATCTTTACTTCAGAGCGGGCGATGCCGTCCAAAATCAAATCATCCGATACTTCGTCAGTCAGGCGCTTACTTTGTTGGGCGATTTTACGATTAATATCACTAAATACAGTGAAAAACTTGTTTAAGTCGCCGCCAATAGTTTCCCCCTGCTCCACAATTTGACGCTGACGCGACTCTAAAATACTTAACAAACGCTGCAAAATAGGCAGACGCTCGCGGGCATTGGCGTCTTCATCCAATACCCCAAAAGCTTGCAGCATAGTATCCAGAAAATCTTTACCGGCATCTTTACCTAGCGTTGCTTCGAACTCGGTCAGCGACTCTTTTAATTTTTTATCACCACGGCTGCGGCTTTCTAACGCTTCGTTACAGCGGTTGATACGTTCTGCCTGATCGCCCAGATTAATGTTTTGTTCTTCAGAAGGCTTAAAGGAAAAAACGATTTGACTGAGCTGGCGCACCATCGGCTCAATTTCGGTTATCAGTGAACTGAATCCAGACAAACTTTTGTCTACTGCTAACAGTACTTTAGACAACTCAGTTCGTTTTGTTTGGTATTGGCTACCCAAAGCAGTTTGCTGTTGCTCTAATTGTTGGGCGAGTGCTTTTAACTCGGCCTCTTGTTCGAGTAATTCTGGGCGTTGTTTCAACCAATCGGTCTGCATAAAGGTTTTATATTCGTTTAACTCATCACGCCTAACAGTCACTGCTTGGATCGCATTCTTTAACGCCTCAATTTGCTGCTTCAGCTCACGTAACGTATTTGGGTCAATGTCTTGGTTGGCTAACTCTTGATTAAAGACACTTTCTAGTTGTTTAATCTGCTCACGGTTCTGATCCCGTTTATACTCGACTTGACGATCAAGTTCTTCGATTTGTTCGTCTAATACGGCTAACTCACCTTGCCAACCGGTCTTAAACTCCAAAAGTTGTTCTTCAAAATCAGACTTTAATAGCTCAATAGCGCTTAGTTTCTGAGATGAAATTTGTTGTTTTTGATCTAGATATTGTTGCAAGGCTTGCTTTGCTTGTTGCTTACGTTTTTCTAGCACGACTTTTAGCTCATCGGCAAAACGCTGTTTAGCACTTTGCGCATAAGTCGTTTCTTGCTCAGCTTTTTCAAAGGCTCGGTTTTGCTCAGCCACCGTTTCGCGCTGAATCTCAGCTTCTTGGTGACATTCGTCTAATTCGGTCTCTGCTTGTTTTTGTTGTTTTTCAGCCGACAATAAGTGTTTTTTAGTTTGCTCTAACGACAGATTTAATGCGGTTTCGTCTTGGGCATAATCAGGGGCATCAATGACTGCCATATTCAATTGAACGCCTAACAAACTGTTGCCTTGTGCTTGGTTATTTTTAACAACAAGTTGTGGTGACAAATCTTTGCGATCAAGCAAAGGTTCATCAATCAGCTTACCGATGCTCTGTTCCCAGCCGGGTTTATTGTCTCTTAGGAACTGTCTTAGACTGTCTTGTTCAGGTGAAAGTTGTTTATGTAATTGCTGCAAGCGTTCCTTGGCTTGTCGAGTAGTTAACCTTGCTTGATGCAATACTTTATCTGCTTCATCGCGTTTATTTCTAAGCTGCTGATGGGTGCTTTCAGCCTGTTTTTTAGCACTTGAACATTGCTGCCATGTTCGCTGTGCAAGCTCTAAACGTTTGTCAGCGAGTGCACCGTTTTCTATTTCTTGCTCTGTGGCAGTAGCTTGTTTCGCCTGGTGTTCAGCACGCACAATGCTGCGCTCTGAGTCTAATAATTGCTGATCAAACTCTTGAGATTGATGATCTTTTCGTTGCTCAAACTGAGCGCGTAAGTCGACTTCTTTTTCGCTGTGAGTATTACGCACTGTCTCTTTTTGCTGACTGATGGTTTTAACTTGAGCTTGATTTTTACGGGACAAACGTTCTAAGGATTCAGATAACTTCAGTTTTTGCTGTTCAAGCTGACGTTGCAAATCTTTATGCTGGTCTATGAGCAAATTATATTGCTCTAACTTTTCGTCATACTCTTCGCGCTTTAAAGGTAAGGCATCCATGTCTTTTTGTAGTTGGTCAATATCGGAATCCTGATATTTTTCATACTGCTGCTGAATATGATCTAACCGTGACGATTTGGCTTTAAGGTTTTCGGACGTTTCACTGACACGGCTATTCAATAAGCCTTCTGATTGTTCAAAAGACTCTTTAGCAATGCTTTGTTCGCTTTTAATTTTATTACGCTGCAATTGAGCATCAGCCTTTTGTGTTGCCAGCGACTGCAAATCTTTTTCTAAAATGGGCTTAAGCTGCTGCAACTGGCTTTCAGTTGTATTAAGTTTTTCGGTTTGTGCCTGAATTTTTTGATACTCATTCTGCATCGCTTGCAAACGCATGGTCTGACGCATCTGGGTGATCCACTCCCGCGCCTTGGTATTTTTGACTGTAGTGGTAGGCTGCACTAAACCATCTTCTTCGAAAATAGCTGCGAGCATAGTACGCAAAGTATCCATTTTGCCTTCTTTGGCATGTACCGCGCTAACCAGCTTTTCCATATGCCGAATACGATGTTGGCTCGACACCAAGCTGTAACGACTGGCTAATTGCCTAAGTTTAGTACTTTCACGCCCAGCACCCCGACCCACACTGGCATCGTTTTGGATAATACTGCGAAACTCACTAGTAGCTTGTATTTTATGAGAAAATTCAATGCCTAGCTGCCTGAGTTGTTTAATCCACTGCTCGGGCAATATGGCTTGTACATTACCTTTTTCGACATCTACCAAAATTTGTTCTTGATGATAAGACGCTTCAACAAAGCGATATTGCACCCCATCGCTACCTTTGCGTGTTAAGACAACTTGGCAGTTTTGCCCATCTTCCCTTTGATATTCATAAATAAGATAACTATTCGCATGGGGCAAATAAAAGTCATCAAACTTCTTACGAGTTTTAGGCACCACTTTACTTGGCAACTCGCCATAAAAGACAGGGATCAAACGTTGCAGAGTTGTTTTACCCGACGCATTCGTGCCACAAATATTACTGTGACCCGATACATCAAGCTCGACAAAACCAGGAAGGTGACAATTAATTAAAATAATACGCTGCAACCCAGGCATAAAATTCCTTTGATCAAAGGGTTAATATGTTAATAATTTTATCAATAAGTGGTTGTGTTTAATACCGTTAACAATAGTTTTTATTATTTTTTTAAAACGTTCATATTATCAATTTATAATCGCCACACAAGACAAGGTAAAGTCACTGGAATTATACCTACTCAACCAAAGATGTTGCAGTACCTCATGAATAATAATGTTGTAAATCAGATATTAAGAAGAGTTACCCAACCTAGATTGAAAACTAAAGTAAACCAAGTTATTCGTAGGTTTTTAATAATTGTAATGAATAAATTCTTGAAGGATAGCAGCACAATTGTTTATCGTAATTGAGCAGATATAACCTGACTAATAGAGGATTTTTAAATATATCGAGAAGTCCGATGAGAAAAAACTGATCAACTTAAGCCAGAACATAGTAGTCTATTAATATAATTCATCTCTTAATAGAGAAAATATATGTTCGGCTTTTTAAAATCAGACCCAGCCAAAAAACTACGTAAAAACTATGATAAAAAAACGACTGATGCTATGCTTGCTCAGCGCAAAGGCGATATCAAAACATACTCTATGCTTACCGCCGAAGCGGAGAAATTATGGGCAGAGTTAGAACAACTTAAAGCTGACAAAAAATAGAGTCTTAAAGTCAATGTACAGCGAGCATTGCTCAATAGCACCTCGCTGCACATGTGAAAACCTGGGGGGTGGATAGGTAATATAAATATTAATGATCACGCCTTCTAAAATATAAATTTGATTTAATTATGCAGCAAGCTATCTGCTTGCGCTTAAATCATTGATGAATATAATCTTCGCCGTCCGCACTCATTGATTTGTTTCCTTCCAGCTCTTTTTTACCTTTGTGGTTAAAATACTTCATTCTCTTGAATCTATTTTTACTTTGCTTAGTACCCAGCGACCTGACAATGACTGATTTTAGTACTGACTTTCAATCCAGCTTTCAAAAATCAAACAGGCTGACACACTGTCAACCTTTTGTTTATCAAGCTTTTTGTAACCGCCTAATTCAAACAGTCGGGCTTTAGCGTCGACGGTAGTTAATCGTTCGTCACAAGTTTCGACGGCCACTTTGTATTTAGCATTGAGGCGATTAGCAAATTTTTTAGCAGAAAATGTGACTTGTTGACTCGATCCATCCATATTTAACGGCAAACCTACTACCGCCAATTGTGGGGACCATTCGGCAAACAACTTCTCGACTACGTCCCAATTAGGGATCCCGTCTACAGCCTTAATAGCATTTAGTGGAGAAGCAGTACCTGTTATTTCTTGCCCTACTGCAACACCGATGCTTTTGGTACCAAAATCAAAAGCTAATATGGTTCGTTGTCCTTGTTTACTCATATAGACATATCATTAGCCGAAATATCCATTAGAGCGGGTATTCGATAGGTGGACAAACATCAAGCGTGGCCAATATCTGGACCAAGCTGCCACACATCGATGCCTAAGCGCTGCACTGCAGTCTCCCATTTTTTATGAATAGGAGTATCAAATAGAATTTCAGTATCGGCTTCTACCATTAACCACGAACTGGTTTGGATCTCTTCTTCTAGTTGTCCTGCTGTCCAACCAGCATAGCCAAGCATAATTAGAGACTTTTCTGGTGCATCTTGATTGCCCAACGACGATATTATATCTTTTGAAGTTGTGACCATAACTTCAGGGGTCATGGTGAGACTGGAAGCCCACCCAGGTTGTGAGGTGTGTAAAATAAAACCACGGTCTTGACTAACCGGGCCACCAGCTAAAATAATATCTTCAGCTTTTTCATCTATCACTTCGGCTTTATCGTCAACCTGCTCGACTAACTCTTTTAACTTCATACCCACAGGTTGGTTGATTACCAGCCCCATCGCACCATGTTCGTTATGCTCACAGATATAAGTGACTGTTCGGGAAAAATACGGATCATCCATGCTGGGAGACGCAATAAGTAAATAATTCTGCAAACTTTGCATTTAAAGGTTAGGCTCCTTTGCCGGCGGCAAGACGTTTTTCGATAGCATCAAATAACATGCCAGTGATATTCACATCATAAGCAGCTTCAATTTCTCTCACGCAAGTTGGGCTGGTGACATTAATTTCGGTGACTCTATCACCAATTACATCTAAGCCAACAAATATCAGGCCTTTTTCCACTAGAAGTGGCGCGATAGTCTCGGCAATTTTAAAATCAGACTCTGACAATGGCTGTGGTCTACCTATGCCGCCCACAGCCAAATTCCCACGGTTTTCACCTTTAGTTGGCAGTCTTGCTAATGCATAAGGCACCACTTGCCCATCAACAATTAAAATACGCTTATCACCATCTTTTATTTCAGGTAAAAACTTCTGAAACATGGCGTAACGCGTCCCTAACTCAGTCAGTGTTTCAATGATTACACCCAAGTTATTTCCATCTTCTTTAACCCTAAAGATAGATGTGCCCCCCATGCCATCGAGAGGTTTACAAATAATATCTTTATGCTGTTGGTGAAACTCTTTAACTAGTTTTGTATCTCTTGTGACGAGCGTGTCTGCGACTAAATCTGGGAACCAAGAAGTAAATAACTTTTCATTAAAGTCTCTCAAACTTTGCGCTCTGTTTACC